>CANHSW010000179.1 GCA_947463165.1 Cyanobacteriota bacterium | reverse complement strand
CTTGCCATCCCGGTCGGTGACGGTGGCCACTGGGCTGGCTGTTGGGACGGTTTCTGTTTGTGGGGTGGCTGTTTGGGCGGGGGCTGTTTGGGAGGTTGCTGTTTGGGCGGTTGCCGTCTCGGCGGTCATGGCGGTGGGGAGCGGTGCGCTCTGGGATCCGGCATCACAACTCTAGGCAGGCCGGCCAGCTGGGGGGTAGGGGGCGCAGCTAAGTCGAACTGAGGGCCCGCTCCATAGAGTTAAGAAAAATTTTGAGGTAACGGGGTGCGGGTCGCCATCGTTGGTGCGGGTTTGGCCGGCTTGGCGGCGGCGGTGGATCTGGTGGATGCCGGCCACCAGGTGGACCTCTACGAGGCAAGGCCGTTCCTGGGCGGCAAGGTGGGCAGCTGGGAGGATGCCGATGGCAACCACATCGAGATGGGGTTGCACGTGTTTTTCTATAACTATGCCAACCTATTTGCCCTGATGCGCAAGGTGGGGGCGATCGATAACCTGCTGCCCAAGGAGCACCACCATCTGTTTGTTAATCGCGGTGGGGATCTGCGTAGCCTTGATTTTCGCTTTGCCCTGGGTGCGCCTTTCAATGGCCTGAAGGCTTTCTTTACCACCTCCCAGCTCGATTGGCTCGATAAGTTGCGCAATGCCCTTGCCCTGGGCACCAGTCCGATAGTGCGTGGTCTGGTGGACTACGAGGGTGCGATGACTGTGATCCGCGACCTGGATCGGATCAGCTTCCAGCAATGGTTTGTCGGCCATGGCGGCAGTGAACAGAGCATCCGCCGCCTCTGGAATCCAATCGCCTATGCCCTCGGTTTTATTGATTGTGAGGCGATTTCGGCGCGCTGCATGCTCACCATCTTCATGATGTTTGCGGCTAAAACAGAGGCGTCAAAGTTGAATTTATTGAAGGGTTCGCCCCATCGTTGGCTCACGGGCCCGATTCTGGATTACATCCAGGCCCGCGGTGGCAGGCTGCACCTGCGCCACCGCGTCAGTCAGATTCACTTTGATCTGTCTGGCCAACTAAATCAGGCTGGCCAAGGGGATTCGGGTCAGGATAATTCAGCTAATGGCTTGGCCCCTGGCCTGGCTGCAGCTGGCGCTAGCCGCGTTACCGGGCTCACTCTGGGCACCCCTGATGGTCAGATTCAGGTGCAGGCCGATGCCTACCTAGCGGCCTGCGATGTGCCGGGCATTCAGCGCATCATTCCGGAGGCCTGGCGCCGTTATCCCCAGTTCGACAACATTTACAAGCTTGATGCAGTGCCGGTGGCCACGGTGCAGTTGCGCTATGACGGCTGGGTTACCGAGCTGGGGGAGGGCGCCGAGGCCAGCCGCGCCCGCCGCGACCTGGATCGACCCGCAGGCCTCGATAATTTGCTCTACACAGCCGACGCAGATTTCAGCTGTTTTGCCGATCTGGCTCTGGCCAGTCCCGCCGATTACCGCAAGCCAGGTGTGGGTTCGCTGTTGCAGTGTGTGCTCACCCCCGGCGATCCTTGGATCGCCAAGAGCAGCGAGGCGATCGTCGCCCACACCGATGCCCAGGTGCGGGAGCTGTTCCCCTCGGCTCGCCCGCTCAAGCTGGTTTGGAGCAATGTGGTCAAGTTGGCCCAGTCGCTCTATCGAGAAGCCCCCGGCATGGAGCCCTATCGCCCCGAGCAGAGCACGCCGGTGGCCAATTTTTTCCTGGCCGGCAGCTACACCCGCCAGGACTACATCGATTCGATGGAAGGCGCCACGATGAGCGGCAAGTTGGCTGCCGCTGCCATCCTGGGTAAAGGGGCCAACCTGGTCGCCAACGCCGCCACCGCCACCCCTGTTCAGCCCCTGGCGGCCTGAATCCCAGCTCCTTGCCCCCTCGCGTAAATCCCATGGGCCGTTGGCTCGAGCACAGCGTCACCACGGAGATCAACGCCCCGGTGGAGCGGGTGTGGCAGGTGTGGAGTGATCTGGAGGCGATGCCCCAGTGGATGCGTTGGATTGAGTCGGTGGTCACGGTGCCCCACGATCCAGATCTCACCGACTGGACCCTGGTGGCCCAAGGGTTTCGCTTCCACTGGCAGGCCCGCATCGCCAGCCGGGTTGAGGCCCAGCAATTGCACTGGGAATCGGTGGGCGGCCTGCCCACCCGGGGGGCCGTGCGTTTTTATCCCCAGGCTCCTAACCTCACCGCCGTGAAGTTAACGGTGAGCTACGAGTTGCCCGGGGTCTTGGCACCATTGATGGAACCCACCATCCTGGGGGGGATCGTCACGAAGGAGCTGCAGGCCAACCTTGACCGCTTTCGAGACCTGGTGGAGCGTGATGGCTGAATTCCGCTGCCGGTTGGCCCATCTGCTGCCGGCCAGGCCCTTGGCCGCCTTTTTGGCCCTGGGGCCCCTAGCCCTGGTGGCTGGCTGTTCGAACCTGCCCTTTCTAGACCAGTTCAAAAACAACAGCGGCCAACCTCCTGCACAGAAGATTGAGCTGCTGCCCGCGCCGCAGACTGGCCTGCGGCCGTTATCCAGTTTTACGGCTAAGGATCCGGAAGCTTCCGCCAAGCAGCCCGCCGCCAAGCAGCCTCCCGCAGCTGGTCTACCAGCCATTGCAGGGCTGACGCCCCTGCCCAGCCCCGACCTGGTGGTGGCTGCCATGGGCTCCGGCCGGCGGGATCCGTTCAGCTCACCGCCGGTGGCGGTGCCAGTTTCCAGCGTGGTGCCGCTGGCCCTGCCGGAAAACTTTCGCTTCACCGGTGTGGTGAGCACTGGCTCCAGACCCCAGGCCCTGGTGCAGCTAGGGGAGCTCAGTGGCAGTTTGCGCCAGGGGGACCGCGGTGGCCGCAACACCAAGCTGCTGCCCGCTGGCTGGAGTGTGGCTGGCATCGACCTGCAGCGCGGTGTACTCACCCTCAGCCAGGGCCAGCGGCTGTTGCCGATACAGCTCTAGGGCTGCCCTAGGGGGCCAGCGCTTGCTTAGGGGGTCGCTGGGCTAGGGCAATACTGCAGGCATCCACCAGGCCCTGCAGGTCGTGGGGATTTGCTTCCCCATCGAGGCGGCCCAGCAGTTCGCGGCAGCGCTGGCTGGTCTGCGGACCGATCGATACCAGGGCGATATCGGCCAGGCATTGCTGCCAATTCTCCCCGTAGGCCTGGGCCAGCAGCTGGCAGGTGTGGCTCACGGTTTTGCCGCTGCTGAAGGTGATCGCATCGATGCGGCCTTGGTCTAGGGCCAGTTGGGCGGCGCTGGGCAGGCCCTGGGGGCAGGCGGTTTCGTAGGCGGCCACCTCCACCACCCGGGACCCCGCCGCCCCGAAGGCCTCCGCCAGCAGGCTGCGGCCGCCACTTTCCACCCGGGGCAGCAGCAGCCGCAATCCCCAACCCGAAACGGGGAAGTGATCGATCAGGCTCTCGGCCACAAAGCTGGGCGGCACGAAGTCCGCAGGGGCTCCCAGGGCTTCCAGCTGGGCGGCGGTCTTGCGGCCCACCGCCGCCAGCTTCAAGGAGGCGGGCCGGTGGGCCAGGCTCTGGCCGCGGCGCCTGAGCCGCTGCTCCACCGCCTCCACGCCATTGCCGCTGGAGAACACCAGCCAGTGGAAGCTGTCCAGCTCTTCCAGGGCGTCGTCGAGGGGGCCCCAGCTCTGGGGCGGGGTTACCACCAGGGCGGGCAGATCCACCACGGTGGCGCCGGCCCGCTCGAACAGGTGGCGCGCTTCTGCCAGTTGGCTTTCGGCGCGGGTCACCGCGATCGTGCGGCCCGCCAGCGGGCTGGCATCAGATGGGTGGCTCATGGCGTCAACTCCAGCTTCACCAGACTGCCCGCCTGCTGGAGCAGGGCCGCTGCTTCGCTGGTGCGGCCCTGTTGTTGCAGCAGGCGAATGGCGCTGCTGAAACCCTGGCGGCAGCCTGGGATGTCGCCGGCAAGCAGCAGGCAGACCGCCAGGTTTTGATGGCTGGCCGCCGTGTTTGGATCCAGCTGCAGGGCCTGGCGGTAGGCGGCGATGGCGGCCGCCAGCTGGCCCCGCTGGCGCTCGATCACCCCCAGCTGGAACCAGGCCAGGGCCAGTTCCGGGGCGGCCTGGCAGGCGCCTCTGGCAAGGGCGGCAGCCTCCTCAGTTTCCCCCTGCTCCAGCAGCGCTTGGGCCAGGTTGAGCCGTGCCGCCAGGGTTAGCCGGGCCGGCAGCGGCAGGGCCAGGGCCTGGCGATAGAGGGCGATGCTCTCCTGCTGACTAGCCGGGCCCATCGCCATTCCCGTAGCCATCCCTGTAGCAGTGCCCGTAGCAATGGCCAGGTGCAGCAGCAATTCGTAGCGCTCCGGCTGGGCGTCTGGGGGGCAGTGGGCCAGGCCCAGCCGCAACAGCTCGATGCCCCGCCGCCGGTTGCCTTCGTTCACCTCCAGGCTGCCGAGCTTGGCGCAGGCGTAGGGATCGCCGGGCTTGAGCGCCAGCTCGGCTTCCATCGCCGCCCGCAACCTGGCGGCCTTGGCGCCATCGGCCAGGAGCTCGGGCCGGTAGCCGTCATGCACCAGGGCCGGCAGCGGACAGTCGGCGATGCGCCAGTGGGGTTCCCTGGCGATCAGGGCCACCACGCTGTCGTCCACCATCGTGTGGTACTTGCCACTCCAGTGGATGGCCGGGTGGCGGCGAAACAGCCGGCTCACATTTGAGTAAGGCGACTGCAGCGCACCCCGCTCAAAACGCAGCAGGTTGATCAGCAGCAATTCGGGTTGGGCCATCAGCTGGCGCAGCGGTTGCTTGGCTTCCTCCAGCAGCTGTTCATCGGCATCGAGCACCAGCACCCAATCGCCGCTCACATATTTGAGGGCCTCGTTGCGGGCCGGCTCAAAATCCCCAGGCCAGTCCATCTGATGCACCACCGCCCCGCAGCGCTCGGCGATCGCCACCGTGGCGTCGCTGGAGCCGGTATCCAGCAGCACCAGCTCATCGACAAAGCCCCGCACCGAAGCCAGGCAAGCCTCCAGCCGCTCCGCCTCATTGCGCACGATCATCGAAAGGCTGAGCCGAATCACGGGGGCAGCTGGGGGATCAGTCGGTGAATTCGCCGGGGCGGCGGGCCCCGGCAGCTTCAGTGTGGCCCAGGGCTATTCCCCTGACCATTGCAGACCAGCCCAGCGATGCTCGCGTCGACTACCAGTCGTTTGCGTTCCAGCGTCAGGGCTGATGGCGCCGCTGACGCCAAGCTTTGAAGTCAGCACCGAGCTCGTCTTCTGTGAGACCGAGACGCTCCAGTTCGGCTTGCATCAGACGGCCAGCCTCCAG
>CANHSW010000178.1 GCA_947463165.1 Cyanobacteriota bacterium | reverse complement strand
CTCGTCACTGGGCGAAGGCTAGGGGTGATGATGGCGGCGGGCGTGTCGCCATCACCAGCCTTTGTCGTTCTTCCGTTCCACCCTGTTACCGGCCGCCATCGTGGTGCTGTTTGCGTTGGCCCTGTTTGCGGTGAGTGCCCGCATCTGGCTGCCTGGCGACATGGCCGCTCCGGCACCAATCTCCTGTCCCCCATCCACCGCTAAGCCCTGCGCAGCCATGGCACCCTTCCATGACATGCCGCCCTTCCATGACATGTCAGGGGAGCCAGTGCGGGGTCCCTATGACGAGGAAAGTCCCCAGCAGCTGTTTTTAGATCCCGAGATGCTGGCCCAGGAGCTGGCCCAAGAGCTGCTGGGCGATCCCCTAGACGACCTGGACAGCAGCGATCCGGCCGCAGCTGATGTGGCCGCCGAGTGTGACCAGGGTCTGGAGCTGCTGCGCCGCGCCCAGCAGCAGCAGCAACCCGACGCCGCCAGCCATGACCTGCGCATGCAGGGGCTGCGCATCTTTTGCGAACACCGCGATCCCAGGGCCCTGCCGCTGCTGTTACCCCTGTTGCAGGCCCCCTGCCCGATCCATCGGATGAGCGCGGTCTATGCCCTGGGCCGCAATCCAAATCCGCTGGCGGTGGAACCGCTGTTGGCCCTGCTCGCCGCCGACGACAACGGCTATGTGCGCAAGGCCGTGGCCTGGAGCCTGGGCAGCTATCCCGATGCCCCGGTGCTCAATCCGCTGATGCGGGCCCTGCAGGTGGACATCGCCGCCGTGCGGCTGTGGGCGGCCAGCTCCCTGGCCGAGGCGGCGGTGAACGCCCCGGCCAAGGCCGATCCGGCGGCGGCCCAGCTGCTGCTCAGCCTGCGCATCGACACAGAAGCCGCCGTGCGCAGCAACAGCGCCTGGGCCCTGGGTCGCCTCTACGCCGATCTGGTGGCTCCCCGGCAGCAAAAGGTGGTGGAGGTGCTGTTGGGCACCATGTTGGAAGACGGCGACTCCGGCGTCCGTGACGAGGCGCGCCTGGCCCTGGAGCAACTGGAAAATCCCGAGTTGCTGGAGCGGCTCCAAACCCTGGTGGACGAAGGCCTGCTCAGCTGAGCGGCCAGCCGATTGCGGCCAGCAGGATTTAGCGGCCAGCTCAGGCTGAGGCCAACCCCGCTAACATCAGGCCATCCTTTTGCCGACCAGGGATGGCACAAGAGACCATCCGCTTTCGCATCCGGCCCGATGGTCGGGTGGAAGAGCTGGTGGAGGGCGTTCAAGGGCTGGCCTGTGAACGGCTCACCGAGCTGATCGAGGCCAAACTGGGATCGGTGCAGCAGCGCCAACCAACGGCCGCCGCCTATCAACTCCAGCACCAGGCCCAGAGCCAGGTTCAGAACCAGGTTCAGAGCTGAGTGCCGCTGGATCCCTAGCCCTTGAGCGTCAGCTGAACCTGGCAGCCCACTGGAGTTATGAGTCGAATTGAGTTATGAGTGCAATTGAGTTATGAATCGAATCGATTTATCAGCTCCCCGCACTCATCAGTGCCTTATGCACTCATCAGCGCTCTTTTCGTTTACCAGCTCTTTGCAACGCAGTTCAATTTGAACAGCTGCCGCCATCCCGACCACAGCTCAATCCGCGATTGATCTGATCCACCACCCTCCCCAGGCTGTCCCGATGTCCCACTTCAGCACCGTCAAAACCGAGCTGCGCGATCTCCAGTCGCTCCGTGAAGCCCTGGCCGACCTGGGCCATGAGGCCCGCCAAGGCGAGCTCCAAGTGAAGGGTTATCGCGGCCAGACCGTGGTTGCCCAGCTGGCCGTGAGCCAGGCCAATGGCAGCGACATCGGCTTCCGCTGGAGTGCCGAGAGCGGCAGTTATGAACTGGTTGCCGATCTGGATCTGTGGCAACAGCCGGTGCCGGTGGAGCGCTTCCTGGCCCGGCTCAACCAGCGCTATGCGCTGCGCTCAATCCTGAGCGCCTCCGCAGCTGAGGGCTTCCAGGTGGCGGAGCAGAGCAATAGCGTCGATGGCACGATTGAACTGGTGGTAACCCGCTGGGCTTGAGCGGTGGTTGCCCCCCTCGGCTCCAGCCCCGCCAGCAGCGTCGATCCGGGCCTCGCCTGGTCTACGGCCACCAGTTTCACGCCTGTTGTTACGGGCCAGGAGCCCCTGTTGGGGGGTGCCCTGCGCCAGCGGGCCGTGTGGGTGGATGAGGCCGTTTGCATCGGTTGCCGCTACTGCACCCACGTGGCTTCCAATACCTTCATGCTGGAGGAGAGCTGGGGCCGCTCGCGGGCAATCCGCCAGGACGGCGATACCACCGAGCGGATTCAGGAGGCAATCGATACCTGTCCTGTGGACTGCATCCATTGGGTGGCTTATGAACAGCTGCCCCAGCTGGAGGAGCAATTGGCCCAGCAGGAAATGCAGCCCCTGGGTCTACCCAGTTCCTCCCGCCCCAAGCGCAACCTGCCTCGCCGTAGCTCCGGCCTATGACGGCTCCCTTTGCCATTCCCTGCCGGCGATTCGGGCGCACGGAACTGGCCATGCCAGTGCTGTCGCTGGGGGGCATGCGCTATCAGCAGAGCTGGAGCGATCTACCGCCGGATCAAATCACAGATGCGAGTCAAGACAACCTGCGCGCCACCTTGGAGGCGGCGGTGGCGGCGGGGATGCACCACATCGAAACAGCCCGCCATTACGGCAGCTCCGAACGTCAACTGGGCTGGTTGTTCCAACAGGTGCCAGATCCCAAGCGCATCCTGCAAACCAAGGTGCCACCCCAGGCCGATAGCGATCTATTTGAGCGGGAACTGGCCACCAGCTTTGAGCGGCTGGGGGTGGATCGGATTGATTTACTGGGCATCCATGGCCTAAATCTGCCGGAACATCTGGAGCAGACCCTCAAACCAGCGGGCTGCCTGGCGGTGGCGCGGCGCTGGCAGAACGATGGCCGCATCGGCCACATCGGCTTCTCCAGCCACGGCTCGATTCACCTACTTGAGCAGGCGATCGCCAGCGATGAATTTGATTATGTGAATCTGCATTGGTATTACATCCGTCAGGATAATGGGCCGGCCCTGGTCGCCGCCACCCGCCATGACATGGGCGTGTTTGTGATCAGCCCCACCGATAAGGGGGGCCATTTGCATAGCCCTTCCCCGCGGCTGACCCAGCTCTGCGCCCCCCTGCATCCGATCGTGTTCAACGATCTGTTCTGCCTTTCCTCTCCCGCTATCCACACGATCAGCGTGGGGGCTGTCAGTCCGGCCGATTTGGCGCTTCACCTGGAGGCGGTGGGGGCCTTGGAGCGGGCCTCCGAGTTGTTGGCGCCGATAGAAGAACGGCTGGAGCTTGCCCAGCTCGATGCCCTCGGCGCCGATTGGCTGGCGAGTTGGCGGCAGGGCCTGCCCGACTGGCAGGAAGCCCCCGGGCAGTTGAATTTGCCGGTGTTGCTCTGGCTGCACAACCTGCTGGAGGCCTGGGACCTGGAGAGTTTTGCCAGGGCCCGCTACGGCCTGCTGGGCAGTGGCGGCCACTGGTTTCCCGGCGCCAATGCCGATGTGCTCGACGGCCAGGTGAGCGCCGCCGAACTGCGGGCCGCCGTGGCCGCCAGCCCCTGGGCCGCACAAATTCCCGCCATCCTCGACAACCTGCGCCGGCGCCTCGGCGGCCAAGCAGTTAAACGGCTGATGGACGAAGCGGCCTGAGCTGGTCGCCGCCAAGCGGTTGCTTGGCGGGTACGCCCACAGGCCTGGGATAGCTCTTTGGGCAGGGGCCGCTGGGTTGCAGCCAGAGGGCGTGGCGGATACCCCGCTGGGCCGGCAGTTCCCAGGCGTCAAGGCTGGCGATGCGCGCCTTCAAGGGGGCCAGGGCCCGCTCCAATTCGGCGGTATCCTCTGCGGCCCACTGGCCCCGGTAGAGCAGCGCCTGGCCATCGGCTTGCAGCAGTGGCACCAGATATTCAGCCACCACGGGCGCCCGGGCCACGGCGCGGGCCATGGCCAGATGGAAACGGCCGCGGCATTCGGCCTTTTGGCCGGTGAGTTCGATGCGCTCACAGCGCAGGTCCACGCGATCTGCCAGCCCCAGGGCAGCGGCCATCGCCCGCACCGCCTCCACCTTGCGACCCACCGAATCCACCAGCGTCAACTGGGCCGTGGGCAGGGCGATGGCGATGGCCAGTCCAGGGAAGCCACCGCCGGTGCCCACATCGATCATCTGCAGCGGCGCCCCCCTTTGCAGCGGCCCCTCAGCCCCCTGGGGGTTTGCCTGGAGCAGGGCCCGCAGGGGCCAGAGGCTATCGAGCACCTGGGCCACCCAGAAGTCTTCTCCCTCCACCAGGCGCGTGAGGTTGAGGCGGGCGTTCCATTCCCTTAGCTGCAGCTGCAGCGCCAGCAGCTGTTCCAATTGCTGGGGCGCTGGCTCCCAGCCCAGGGCCTGCCAGAGTTGAGGCGATGGGGAGTCAAAGGCCATAGGCGGTGGCAGGGGGCGGTGGCAGGGTTTGTGATTCCTAGGATCCCGCACACCAACACTGTTCAATCAACCAATCCGTGTCCGGCCCCTCCCACTACCAGCTGCTGCAGGTGGCCCCCACCGCCAGTCGCGAGGAGTTGCGCCAGGCCTTTCGCTTGCTCAGCAAGCGCTTTCACCCGGACACCACCGAGCTGCCCCTGGCGGAGGCGGAGCGGTCGTTTCAGCAACTGCGTTTGGCCTATGCCGTGCTCAGCGATCCAGCCGCCCGGGAGCGCTACGACGGCGAGCTACGCCATGCGGCCCTATTGACGGCCGCCAACCTGCCAGCTGCCGCCTCCATGGCCGCCAACTCCGCTACGCGGTACCGCCCGCCAGGGGCCAGGCCGGATGGGGTGCGCCGGGCCCTCTCCGGGGGCGAGTGGCTAGCACTGCTGCTGCTTGGTATCGCCCTGGTCTTCAGCCTGGTGTTGGGGGTGGGCATGGCCTGGCTGCGGGGGGCCGAGCTGATCGAATCGCCGAGCTGGTGGCAGGAAGCTCGGCTGCAACGCAGCATCCCCATGCCCCCCATCCGGCCGCTGCCGCCTATGCCTACCCTGGCCCCCACTCCGCCCACCAATTCTTCAACACCTGCCTATGGCGGGGAGACCAGCGCAGGGGGCGATCCATCAGGCATGGAAAAGAAACTGGCAATCGAGCGGTCTCCGATTAAATTTGACATCCCTGTTCATCCAGCAGCTGAACTCAATGCCAATGGCGATACCCAATGACTGAGCTGCCTGATCCCACCACACCGCTCTACGCCCATCCCTT
>CANHSW010000177.1 GCA_947463165.1 Cyanobacteriota bacterium | reverse complement strand
TTACCCAGGCTTTGATGGGATCAGATCCTGTGAAGTCGAGCGCACGCTCCAGTCCTCCCACGTTGATCCCGCAGCAGTGGCTCAAGGCAGCAATCATCGTGCCTTGCTCAGGCTCGTAATATCCATCCCAGGCTGATATCACCAGCAAATCTGTGGTCAGTCCCTCTCGGAAGAAGTCGCCGCTGCGCAGCTCAAGCGTGCGGTCT
This sequence comes from Cyanobacteriota bacterium, assembly GCA_947463165.1. Taxonomy (GTDB): domain Bacteria; phylum Cyanobacteriota; class Cyanobacteriia; order PCC-6307; family Cyanobiaceae; genus UBA5018. The sequence continues at coordinate 5,089 of CANHSW010000177.1, read as the reverse complement.
TCCGCTGGGGCATAGGCGTGTTTGAGCATGGGAAACCTGCGGAGCCCGCCACAAACCTGCCATTCATCATCCCACCTTTCATCTGTGTCTATCCCTGCAGGCGGGTCGGCCTGGCGGCCTGGCGACCTAGCGTCCTGCGTCATTCGCACTCGTTGAGCACGTTGGCGTTCCATCGGGATTTCACTGTCTCCAGTTCGTCACCCACCCGATGACCTGCCTCGTCTCTTCCGCCGCTCCCCAGCCCGGCGATCGCAACCATGGGCAGACTCAGGCCGGGGGCTTGGCCATCACGATGGTCGGCACCGCAATGAACCAGCTGCGCAGCTGCTGGTGCGGTCTCGGCTTCGATGGCGGTGTCTTCCTGGCGGGTGAGGAACTGCAAAGCAGCCTGGCCGCCCTTAGGCCTGCCCAGCGCCGCGAGATGCTCATCACCATCATTGGGCTGTGCGAGGACACCCGCCTCTGCCAGGACCTGCAGAAGGTGTTCGGGCGGGGTCTGATCGATCCGCGCGCCGCGCGCTCCTTGATGCGTCTGGTGGCAATACTTCAGCCCGTGCTGGCGGTGCAGTTGCCGCGTCTGTGCGCGTTCGGGGAAAGTCGCACATTCCCGCCGTCAGGCGCTGAGCCGGCACCTGAGCTGCAGCAGGACATCGCCCTGCTGGGCCTGAGCATCCGGATGGACAACAGGCTGCGCCGCAACCGGCTCCAGCGGATCAGCGATCTGATCGGCCTGGAGGAATCGCAGCTGCTGCGCCTGCGCGGCGTGGGGGCCAACGGGTTGCAGGAGCTGCGCGACGGACTGGAGCGGCTGGGCTTGCCCTTCCCCCTGGTTGTGGATCCCGCACAGGCGTTCAACCCGCCCGCACCGCTGGCTGAGGCGATCGCCGCGGTCTTCTCCACCTCAGCCGGTCGCTGGAGCGCTCAGCCGGCGCAGCCTTGCATCGATGAAGGGGAGGATCCGCGCTGGCTGGATCGCGCCGCTGCCCTGCTTGGCAGCGCATCGGTGGAGACGCCCGGTGCACTCCGGATGCTGGACGAGCTCACCGCGCTCACCCTGGAGCATTTCAGTGCCCTGGTTCACCGCAGCGAGGAACTCCACCAGCTGCGCACCGTCTTCCAGGACATCCAGGCCGCCGCCGGCGCTGATGACGACCGACGGCTGCTCGCCGATGGACTGCAGGGAGTGCTGCTGAAGGCCTATCGACAGCGATTCGGGGCGGTGGGCAGCGCCAGTGGCTGGCTGCGCCAGCTGCGGCGCGCCGTCGAACCGGCCAGGGCAGTGGAGATCTACCTGCGCCATGCCGGTGGGGAAACCCTGCAGGCCATAGCTGACACGGCCAGCCCGCCGATCACCCGTGAGGCGGTGCGGATCAGCTTCCGCAAGCTGAGCGAGTGCTGCGGCCTCACCCCCAAGGAACTCGCCGAGCGGATGGGCAACCGCCGCGAACAACGCGAGCGCCAGCGGTTGCTGGCGGCCCTTCAACCTTGGCTGGTAAGCCTGTGGCGGCTGCCCTTCCACACCGATGCCCTCGAAGAGAGCGTCTGTGAACGATTATCCGCTTCGGCATTGGGTCTGGAGCAGGTGATTCATCTGAGCCTGAACCGGCGGCTCGAGCTCTACGCCGCGCTCGGCCTGGAGGTGCCCGAGGCGGAATGGGCCCTGCATCTGAGGGTGATCGCCAACAACGAGGAAGACGCCGGTGCGGGCTACTGGCACCGCGAGGAGGCGCTCAGCCAGTTCCTGCATTGCTTTGCTGAGGTGCTGGGAGCTCCGGGCCTGATGCCTCTGCAGACGCAGCTGCCGGCCTCCGTGAAGGGTGCCGTGCAGCGCCATGGCGGACAGTCGGGCGTGGCCAAGAAGGTTGGCCTGCAATACCAGGGCCAGCTGACGGGCGAGAGCGGTGGCCGGACCTACTGGACCGAGCAGCGGTTGAGCGACCTGTTGGACAAGACCGTGGCCCACAGCGGCCTGGCCGCCGACGTCATGCCCAGCAAGCAACAGATCACGGCCTTCCTGGCCAGTGGTGTATTTCCGGAGTACCTCGACAAGCAGCCCAACTCAGTTTTCGCGGCTCTTCGCTGCCAAAACACCCTGAGCTGGCAGCAGGTATCGAAGCGTTTCGGGAGGGTGTGGCAGGGCTGAGCTCTGCTTCACCGCCCTTCAAGACACCTGATGTCGGTTCCGTTGGATTGGTCAATCGCCCAGTCTCATTGCGGACACCCGCCTCGCGACAAGCCGCTGAACCCGCGGCAGCCAACGATTCGGACCACAGCCATAAGGAAGGCCGCCTCTTCTACGCTGAATCAGCGATGGGACATGCGCGCCCTGGGGCTGGCACGCCCACCCCTTGTCACTCAGCCAAGCCGCAAACCCCTCAACCCACCAATGCCATCGCCGGTAACCAGGCCGCCGGGATCGGCCGCTCCAGCCGCCAGCGAATTGCCATCGGCCGTTCGCCTTCGTGGCTTTCGTAGTTAGCAAAACCAAGGCAACGGAATGGCTCGGTAACGGTGCCCTGCTTGCGCTGCTCTCTCACAAACAGGAGCACACGGCTACCGCGCGACCCGTGGTGGATGTAGCGCTGGCCAGTGGGAGAACACTCGGTAGTGGTGCTCTGGCTTTCCCAGTGGAACAGCGAGGGGCCCAGGGCCAGGTCCCGATAGCGGGTGGAGGGGGAGAAGGTCGGTTTGGCTGCTCTGGTGCCAGAGCACTCCTTCGCGGTGGATCCAGGGGGCGTTGTTGGTGAGCACAGCGAAGGCCGCTTCGATTTCGGCGCGGGTGTAGTGGGCGTGCACCCGCAGGGGCACCGGCAACGCCCAGGGCAGCGGATGCAGGGAGTGATCGGCGCGCTCGGCCAGCAGCAGCAGCAACTGGCGCAGCTCCTCGCGCCAGGCTGCGGCCTGCCAGAGCAGCGCCAGAGCCTCAGCCAGAAGACACCATGAACGGCCGGTGCCAAACAACTGCACGGTGAGCATCAACCTCTGGCGCCGCTCACGCTCGGAGAGGGCCAGCGGATCGGGCGGGACGGGAGCAGCCAGGGCGGCGGCGGTGGAACGCAGCCGATCGGGATCATCGAGATGGAGCAGCCCAGCGGTGATCGAACGCTTGAGGCGCTCCTCCTCAGGATGGGGAGGCTCAACCAGCCAGCCCAGCTCGCGCCGCAACGCGGTGAAACTGGCGCCACGAATCCCGTAGAAGTCGGCTGGCTCCATCGCCAGAGCAGCGAGCCAATCGGCCAGGCCACTGGCGAGGCCGATCTGGCCTTCTGCGGAGAGGGATCGCAGCTCCGCCAGCAGCTGGGGCCGGCGCGAGGGCAGGCACTGGCGCAGGTTGGCGAGCACCGCCTGGCTGGAGACGCGATCGAGCACAAGCCGGCAACCGAGCGGCAGGAAGGGAAACCACTGCTCCAGCTGCTCCTGCAGTTGCCGCCGACTGCAGCCCAGCAGGGAGCGATAGCGCAGATCAAAGCGAAAACGGCGGTGCTGCTGGCCAATGAAATCGAGCACAGTGAGGCAGCTCTTGCCGGTTTCGGGGGAAAGACGCAGGCCCCGGCCCAACTGCTGCAAAAACACCACAGCGCTCTCGGTGGGCCGCAGCAGCAGCACGGTGTCGATTGAGGGGATATCGAGCCCTTCGTTGAATAGATCTACGGCGAAGATGATTTGCAGGGCGCCGGTATGAAGACGGCGCAGGGCGCCTTGGCGCAGTTCGGCGGAGCTGGATGAATCGAGGGCCTCAGCAGCAAAGCCGCGGACGCGGAAGCGCTCGGCCATGAAGCGGGCGTGCTCCACGCTCACGCAGAAGCCCAGGGCCCGCATGCGCTGCGGTTCGGCCAGCTGCTTCTCCAGCTCGCTGAGGATCAGATCCACGCGGCGATGATCACCGGTGTAGAGCGCACTCAGCTGGGCCGGCACATAGCCACCGCGGCGCCATTCCAAGGCGGCCAGGTCGGTGCCATCGGCCACCGCGAAGTAATGAAAGGGGGCGAGTAGTCCCTGATCGAGGGCGCTCCAGAGGCGCAACTCGGCGGCGATGCGGCCATCAAACCAGTGGAGGATGTCTAGCCCATCAGCCCGTTCGGGTGTGGCGGTGAGACCAAGCAGCAGTTTGGGGCGCAGATGATCGAGCCAGCGCCGGTAGCTTGCAGCGGCCGCGTGGTGGAACTCATCCTCGATCACCACATCGAAGCGCTCGGCGGGGATCTCGGCGAGGTCGCGCTGGGCGAGCGACTGCACCGAGGCGAACACATGGCGCCATTGGCTAGGTAGCTCGCCATCTACATACAGCTCCCCGAAACAGTGATCGCGCAGCACCTGGCGGAAGCTGACCAGGGCCTGCTGCAGAATCTCCTTGCGATGGGCGATCAGCAGCAGGCGCGGCGGCTCGGGCGAGGGGAACCGCTCGGGGAAATCGGCGTGGAGGCGGGCGAAGTCGAAGGCGGCGACCACGGTCTTGCCGGTGCCGGTGGCAGCCACTACCAGGTTGCGAAAACGCTGGTGGAGCGAGCGCTCGGCCGCGAGCTGATCGAGCATCTCACGCTGGTAGGCATAGGGCCGCAGGTCGAACCACACCGGCATGGCGCCAATCTTTGTGTCCGAATCGACACCCCGGGCCCCAGCGAGCTGATGATCGATACGAGCCCGCTGCTCAGGGGTGGCGGCATAGGGTTCGAATTCGCTCTCCTCCCAGTAAGTATCAAAGGTGTCCTGAAACTTGCGCAGCATGTCGGGCGTTTCCAGAGCAGCTAGCCGCACGTTCCACTCCAATCCGTCGAGCAGCGCGGCGGCCGAAAGGTTGGAGGAGCCGATATAGGCGGTGCTGGCGCCGCTGGCGCGCTGAAACAGCCAGGCCTTGGCATGCAGGCGGGTGCGGCGGGTATCTGTACTCACGCGCACTTGGGCTTTGTGCTCTACCAGCCAGTCGAGCGCCTTGCGATCGGTGGCGCCCATGTAAACGGTGGTGAGCACCCGCAGGCAACGGCCGGCATTGAGGTGTTGCTTGAGAACATCCTGCAGCAATCGCAACCCGCTCCACTTGATGAAGGCGCAGAGCAGATCGATTCGATCGGCCGAGGGCACTTCCGCCTGC
>CANHSW010000176.1 GCA_947463165.1 Cyanobacteriota bacterium | reverse complement strand
TACGGCCAGGCCCAGCTGGGGGTGGTGGGCTACGACGTGCTCCAGGAGCTGCAATTGCCCGTCGCTCCTCTGGTGGACCTGGGCTTTGGTGGCTGCCGCATGAGCGTGGCGGTTAAGGCCAGCAGTGGCTATAAGCGCGCAGCTGATCTGCCGGCCCATTGCCGTGTCGCCAGCAAATTCACCCGCTGCGCAGAAGACTATTTCCGTAAGCTCGATTTGCCGGTTGAATTGATCCATTTGGCCGGCTCGGTGGAGCTGGGTCCGATCACCGGCATGAGCGAGGCGATCGTGGATCTGGTGGCCACCGGCCGCACCCTTAAGGAGAACGGCCTGGTGGCCATCGAGGATCTGTTCCACAGCACCGCCCGGCTGATCGGCCATCCCCTGGCCCTGCGTCTAGATGACGGCCCGCTGCGGCAGATCGTCGATCGCATTGCCGCAGCCACAGCCAGCACCGCCACCGCCGCAGCTGGCGGTGCGGCGGGCTTGGTGGCCGCCAGCTGATGGCCCGGCTCGACCGTCAACGGCTATTGCGACTGCTTCCCTACCTGGGGCGAGACCGCCGCCGCCTCAGCCTCACCCTGCTGTTATTGATCCCCCTGGCTTTTGCCGGCGCCGTGCAGCCGCTCTTGGTGGGCCAGGCGATTTCGGTGCTGCGCCGGGAGCCAACAATGGCCTGGCTGAAGGGCCTGCCAGTGCCCCAGGCGATCCATTCGATCGTGGTGTTGCTGCTGCTGGCCGTGCTCACCCGGCTCTGCCTGCAAGGGCTGCAGAGTTTCAATGTGCAGTTGGTGGGGCAGCGGCTCACGGCCCGGATCCGCGACCACCTCTTCTCCCATGCCCTGGCCCTGTCGCTGCGCTTCCACGACCGCACCCCGGTGGGCAAGCTGCTCACCCGGCTCACCAGTGACGTCGATGCCCTGGCCGAGGTATTCGGCAGTGGTGCCGTAGGCGTACTCGCCGATCTGGTCACCCTGGTGGTGATTGCTGTCACGATGATTTCGATCGAATGGCGCATGGGCCTACTGCTGCTCTTCTCGCAATTGCCGGTCACCCTGGGCATCATCTGGCTGCAGGGTCGCTACCGCAAGGCCAACTACAGGGTGCGGGAAGAGTTGGGCCAATTAAATGCTGATCTGCAGGAAAATCTCCAGGGGCTGGAGGTGGTGCAAATGTTCCGGCGAGAGGCGGTAAATAGCGCCAATTTTGCCGTTACCACCGCCGCCTACAAGGGAGCTGTAAACGGAACTATCTTTTATGACAGCTCTATTTCAGCTTTTATTGAGTGGGTTGCCCTTAGCGCCGTGGCTGTGGTGCTGGCCCTTGGCGGTTGGCTGGTTACCAGCCAGGCTATCGGCCTGGGCACCCTAACCACCTTCATTCTCTATTCCCAGCGCCTATTTGATCCCCTGCGGCAATTGGCCGAACGTTTTACTCAAATCCAAGGTGGTTTAACGGCGGTGGAGAGAATTGGCGAATTGCTGGAGGAGCCAATCGAAATTGCCGATAGCCCCCAGGTGGCCGCCGCATTAAAAGTTGATGCCGCAGCTAATCGGGCCGCCTTGGCTGCTGCTGGCAATGCCCCCAGACCAAAGCAGTTGATCAGGGCCGCCGAGGTGGTATTTGAAGACGTCTGCTTTGCCTACCGCCCCGATGAACCGATCATCGAAAATCTCAGCTTTCGCATAGCTCCGGGCGAGCATGTCGCCCTGGTGGGTCCCACCGGTTCTGGCAAGACCACCGTGATTCGCCTGCTCTGCCGCCTCTATGAACCCCAACAGGGGCGCATTTTGCTCGATGGAGTCGATATTCGGGAGCTATCGATCACCAGCCTGCGCCAACGGCTGGGGGTGGTGTTGCAAGACACCTTCCTGTTCAGCGGCAACGTCGCCGACAACCTGCGCCTAGACGCCGATATCTCCAGCGATACCCTGGCTCGCCTCTGCGCTGAACTGGGTCTCGATCCGCTGCTCGCCCGCCTGCCCGACGGCCTGGCCACCGAACTGCGCGAGCGGGGCGGCAACCTCTCCTCCGGCGAGCGGCAGCTGCTGGCGGTGGCGCGGGTGGCGATTCGCGATCCCGCCGTGCTGGTGATGGATGAGGCCACCGCCTTCATGGACCCCTCCACCGAGGCCACCCTCCAGCGCGACCTAGACAGCCTGCTGCACCAGCGCACGGGGATCGTGATTGCCCACCGGTTGGCCACCGTGGAGGCGGTAGATCGCATTTTTGTGCTCAAGCGCGGCCGCCTGATTGAACAGGGAAACCACCGGGAACTCCGCGCCGCCGGAGGCCTCTATGCCCAGCTGGCTGAGCTGCAAGAGCGTGGCTTGGCGGCTCTGTAGATATAAATGAGCTAAAGATTCCATTGGGGATCCTCTGGAAAGCCACCATTTCGTCTTCCAGCCAGCTGATAGCCATTGTGGCATCAGTGCTCCATCGGCTGTAGCTCTGGTTTTCAAAGATTCCCCAGGAAAAAGATGCTTTTAGATTGCAGATGCTCTTGGAATACGCTATAAATGTCCCTGGTAATCGTCCAAGTGATACCCCCGGGATTTGTATTAGCCAAGCCTCGGTGATGGCTTAGGGTTGTGCAGGCCTGGCGCCCATCGGCAGCTGGCCTGCCCCTCTCGCAGCACCGCTCTGAGCTCCGCTCGCAGCACCGCCCGGTGGCTGCCGGCGATCCACTGCGATGGCACCTGAAGCGACCGCCAGCCTGGGAGCCTGGCATCGCCTGCAGGTTTGAGCCTGGGCAGGTTTTCCTTGTGCCCCCTGGTTGGGGCGATGATCGGGGGCCAGTCGTGCAGGATTGTGAACCGGCGTGGCATTAGTGGGAGATGAGCGGCGGGACCAGTGGGGGGATCAGTTGAGAGAGCAGCTGAGCCATACGGCCAGGGATGGCCAGAGCCATGGGTCCACAGCCTCAGAGTTGTTCACCTCCCTCTATGGCCTTGGCCACCGTCCCTGTCCCGCCTCCAAGCTCCAGGTGGCGATGGTGCTCAGCCGCGAGCGCGAGATCGATCTGATCGAGTACGAGCAGCTCTGCGATGCGGTGGGTTGGAGTCGTCGCCCCCTGCGGCGCGTGCGCAAGGCCCTGGAGCACAGCCTGCTGCAGGTGAGCCTCTGGCGCCACGATCCCCGCCTGCCAAAGCTGGTGGGTTTTGCCCGCTGCACTGGTGACGGGGTGGTGGAAGCCACGGTGTGGGATGTGGTGGTGCATCCGCACTACCAGGGGATGGGTCTGGGTAAACAACTGATGGACTACGTGCTGGATCAGCTGCGCGCCATGGAGGTGGAAAGGGTGAGCCTGTTCGCCGATCCAGGTGTGGTGGGCTTCTATGCCAACCAGGGCTGGGAACTGGAGCCTCTGCAACGCCGTTGCGCCTTCTGGTACGCCCCTTGAGCCATTGATTTAGCTGCTTGCCTAGGGCGCCCGATAGCGCCGGGCCAGCTCATCGGGGTCGACGCCGCGCCGCCAGGCTCGTCGCAGCCTGGCATTGGCCAGGGTTGCCCCCCAAATCCCCAGGCGCCGCCAGCGCCGCCCATCCACCGACAAGCGCAGCCGCAGACTTATCAGTCGGCCATGGCCCCTCAGCCGCTGCACCAGATCCAAATCCTCCATCAGCGGTATCGGTTTCACCCCACCGGCGGCGGCGAGCAGGGCGGCGGGCAGCAGCAGGCCCTGATCCCCGTAGGGTCGCTGCCACCAGCGGCTGCGCAGGCCCACGGCCAGCTCCACCAGCCGTAAGCCAGGCTGGCTGCCCCCGATCGCCAATTCGAAGTAGTAGGCCTGAGCCCCTGCGCCAGTTGGCTTTGGGTTGAGGGTTTGGCCCTGCTGGATCGCCCGCCTTAGGGCCAGATCCCAGCCCCTGGGCAGGCTGCAATCGCCGTGCAGCAGCAACAGCCAGCAGCCCTGAGCCGCCGCCACGCCGGCCGCCAATTGGCGCCCCCTGCCGCCGCTCTGGCGCAGCAGCTGGGCCCCAGCCAGGGCGGCGATGCTGCGGCTGGCATCTCCGCTGCCGCCATCCACCACCAGCACCTCGCCCACCAGCTCGCTCGCCTGTTGCAGTTGGGCCAGCAGGGCCGGCAGCCGCTGGGCCTCGTTCAACACGGGCACCACCACGCTTAGCGACAGCCGGTTCAGCTGCCGAGCAGATCCAATCAGCGGCTGGGCCGGCCCAGTCACGGGCTGCGCCGCCAGGGCAGCAGGTCGGCGGGTCGGTCTAGATCGCAGCGGATATCCAGCAGCAGCGGCGCCAGATCGAGCCGCTCCGCTGCCTTGAGGGTGGCCGCCAACACCTGGTCGCTGCCCCAGGGGATGCCGCAGAACAGGTTGGCTGCGGGCCGTGACAGGCCGATCAGCCAATAGCCGCCATCGGCGGCCGCACCGAGCACCAGGGGGGCGGAGTTGAGGCCGGCAAAGGCCAACTCCAGATCGCTCAGCGCCAATGTGGGTAGGTCGCTGCCAATCAGCACCACCTGCCGGGCCCCCTCGCGCCAGGCCCTTTGCAGCTGGCGCTGCAGGCGGCTGCCCAGGCCGCCGCCGCCTTGGCTGAGGCACCTGTCCACGCCAAGGCCATCGCCCCAGCGCCGCGCCGCCCGCGGGGCCAGGCCATCGACGGCGAGCACCAACTGGCTTATGGCCTCAGCTCCCTGGCGGCCGCGCCATTGACGGCAGCTGGCCAGGGTGTGATCCGTGAGCCGCCGTTGAATCTCCGCCGCCCGTTGGCGGCCAAGACCCCTGGCCAGGCGACTCTTGCAACGCCCCGCGGCGGGCCAGCGGGCCATCACCACCAACTGGCGCCTCAACACCGAGTGGCGCCTCGACATCAATTGGCTCCGGCAGTGCAATTGGCTCCGGCAGTGCAATTGGCTCCGCCAGTGCAATTGGCGACCCCAGCGCAACTGCCGACTCCAGTGCTATTTGGGCAACTGGGGCAACTTTCACCTCCAGGGCAATGGGTGGATAAAAAAATGTTGCGCATAAAGAATATTGAGAAATCAAGAATTGTGGGGTAGTTCGGCTGGTCGCATGCTGAGGTTGGCGCGGCGGTCGCCGCGGCGAACTTTGACCACAAGCTCTTGGCCCACCCGGGCCTGATCCACGGCCAGCTGCACCTGGGAGGGATTCTTCACCGCAGTGTCGCCGACGCTCTCGATCAAATCGCAGGGCTTCAGGCCACCCTTGGCGGCGGGGCTGCCGTTCATCACCTCCACCACCACCACCCCATTCACTTCCGGTAGCCGGCATTCGCTGGTGGTGGCGTTGATCTCGCGGGCCAACTGGGGGGTGAGG
>CANHSW010000175.1 GCA_947463165.1 Cyanobacteriota bacterium | reverse complement strand
GCCAACCCTGGCCGGGCAGAAACAGGGGATGCCAGCGATGGCTGCCCGCCCGTTGATCCCAACAGCGCAGCGACACCCCATGGCTCAGCACATCGCGGATGCGCAGTCCCGGCGTTAAGGCCAGGGCTCCCAGAGCCACCGCCTCCACCGGCCGCTCACCGCGGATGGGGATGCCTTCGCAGCGCTCCTGCAGCCAGCGCCGCAGGCGGGGAATGCGGCTAGCTCCCCCCACCGGCAGTACGGCGGCGATGTCTGCGGGGCGGATGCCGTGGGCCCGGCCGGCCGCCAGCACCTGTTCCAAAAGTTGATCCAGCTGCGCCAACAGACCTCGCTGCTCGAGCAGCAGCTCCAGTTCCGGCCGGCCCAGGCGCAACTCCTGGCAGCGGCCGCTGCCATCTGTCCACAGGCCGATCGCCTCGGGGCTCTCGCTCAACTCACATTTGAGCCGTTCGGTTACCTCCAGCAGGCCCGCGCTCAGCGGCGCATCGGGAAAGAGGTGGCGGGCGATCCAGCGATCCAGGTCGCGACCGCCCAGGGCGATGCCGGCCTTGCCCAGCACCCGGGCGGTGCGCGGGGTTTGGGCGCTGTTGGCCAGGTCGCGGCCGCCGAAGCGCAGCAGCTGGGCGATGGGGGCCGCCCGCCCCTCACCGCCCTCCAGGCTCACCAGGGACAGATCGATGGTGCCGCCGCCGAAATCCACCACCAGCACCTTGCTGCCGGCGGGTAGGCCAGCACCGATGGCGGCGGCGGTGGGCTCATCCACCAGGGCCAACTCGGCTACGGGCAGTTCGGCGCAGGCCCGCAGCAGCCACTGGCGGTAGGCGCGATAGCTGTCTACCGGGGCGGTGAGCACCAGGCGCTCCGGTTCCAATTCCTGGGGCAGGGCCTGCCAAAGCCGGCGCAGCAGCAAAGCTCCGGCCTGTTCGGCATTGAGCAGGGTGCCTGCGGCTGGTTGAGCGGCGCCGATCAGGCGCTTGAAATCGCGATGCAATTCAGGCCCATCCTGCATCGCCAGGCCCGCCTCCAGCACCTGCCGGCCGATCAGGGGGCTGCCACTGTCGGGGCTGGCCAACCAGAGCAAACTGGGCACCAGAGGCTGCGCCTCAAGCCCGTAGGGGGTCATGGGCAACAGCCTTGGCTTGCCGCCGCGTTCGAGCCAGGCCACCACGGTGGTGGTGCTGCCCAAATCGATGGCCAGGGTGCCGAGCATGCTGCCCTTCTAGCTGGTCTGCCGGGCCCGCAGCAGCTGCTGGATGCTGGCCACTGCCCTGACCTAAGCTTCCTAAATTGATGGGTCTTCCATGCAGAGCGGTGTGCAGCTGAGCTCCAAGGAACTTGCCCAGCGAGCAGAGAGCTTGATTCGTTACTCCAGCAATCGCTATCTCACCACCGTACGCATTGCCTTTCGCGCCAAACAGCGCCGTTTTGACGACTTCGACGGCCTCATGGATGAAGCGATGGTCAAGCCAGTGCAGCGGGCGATCATCGAGCTCTCCGACGAACAGGACCAACCCAGCGTGCTGCCCGGCTAGCACTGGGCTCAAGCCCTAAGCATCGGCCCGTTGTGCAGGTTTTAGAGGGTGAGGATTGGCGCTTGATGGTCGATCCCAGTCGTGGGCCCTTTTGTGTGCTGGTGGGTGGGGCTGGCTGGGCTTTTGAGCTAACGGTTAGCGAGGCCAGGGCCTTTCAGCAACTTGCCTCTGGATTGCAGCGGCAGCTGGCCTCCCTGGCGGATCAGCTGATGCCAGAAGAGCAGATCGGCTTGGAACTGGAAAGGGATCTCGCACCTGGCAGCCTCTGGATGGAGCTGGAGGGCCAACCAAACTGTTGGTGTCTGCGCTTTGTGCTCAGCCCAGCTCCTGGCACTCGCTCGGTGGAGGCCGGCTGGAGTTGCCAGGCCAGCCCGGCGATTACCGCTGCCCTGGCCGATTTGGCCCTGCCCTGAGCCGGCCCTTTTTGCGGTTGCGCGAATGGCTTGCGGCTGGGCGAATGGTTGGCGATGGCCTGGGCAAAGCTGGGCTCTAGATGAGACACGCCATCAATCTGCGGCAGATCAGCTCTTTTGATGGCCAGCTCTTTCCGCCGCCGGATTGCCGCAGTCCAGGCAATTTCCACCTGTTTTCCCCAGCATGGCGGCGCCCGGCCCCTGCCCGGCATTGGATATTGGGGAGAAACTCGGTGCTCTGCTCAATCCCCTTGACAGCTGCCGCCCCTTGGCTTGGCTGGCTGAGATGCTTTGGGGCCGCGGCCAGCTCAAGCCTGGAGCGGCGGCTTGTCTCATGGCGAGACAGGTTGAGAGGCTGTCGCTCCTGCCCCATTTGACAGCCGCCGGCAGCTGTGGGGAACTGGGTCAGCGGATCGGTGCAAATGCATGGATGACAGCCTTCGGGAATCGCAGGCGATGGTGAGTTTGCGGGCGGAGGTGCCGGCTCCACTGCTGGCCTCGATGCGCTTGTTCATCGATAGCCATCCCAACTGGGATCAATACCGATTGGTGCAGGCTGCCCTGGCCGGCTTCTTGGTTCAGAACGGAGCTACTAGTCGCGCCCTCACCCGCTGCTATCTGCGCAACATGTTCCCCAATCAGCCTGGCTTCAGGGCCGGTTGAGGGGCTAGCGGCCCGGCGGCTCGCTTCGCTCTGGCAGGCCAAACAGTTGTCGGTAGGCGGCGGTGAGGATACAGAGGGCCACTGGCAGCGCCACCACCAAGCCCAGCAGCAACAGCAGCACTCCCGCCAGCAGGATCAGACCCACCACCAGGGCCAGGCCCAGGGCCTGGAGCCAGTGGGGATCGATGGCGGCGCGGCCGCTCTGCACCGCCCGCAGCGGCGAGGCTCTGCCCAGCACAGCGATCGGCAGACAGAGCAGCTGATCGGCGGCCAGATACAGCAGCACCGCCAGTCGGGCCACCAGGGGCAGCGAGGCCAGCGGCGGTTGGATCAACACCAGCAGGCTGGCGGTGGCATCGGCCAGTTCCCGCACCCCCCAGAGGGCCACCGCCAGCAGGGCGAAAGTGCCGCTGGCCCTCACCATGGCAGGCCAGTCTGGGCGCAGCAAAGTGGCGGCCCTGGGGGTGTCTCCGCCGATGGTTTGCTCCGCACCGCGCAGCAGGCCCACCAGCAGCCACAGGCCGGTTAAGGCGTAGCTGGCCAGGGCCAAGCCAGCGGCCAGCATCGCCAGGGGTTGAGCATCCCCAGCGGCACTGAAGGCCCCAGCCCAGCACCAGCGGAAGGCCACCTGGGCCAACAGGTTCAGGCCACCGCTGAGCAGGCTGAAGCCGCTGAACAGCAGCGGATGGCGCCGATAGGCATGCCAGCCCGCATCCACCGCTTGCCGGATGGCAATTGGCTTGGCGTCGCTTGGAGCAACTGGTTTCACCCCTGCTCCAGCAGGATGAGCAGCCGCTGGGCGGTGTCTGGGGGCACCGGCAGGATCGAGAGCCGGTTGCCCCGCTTCACCACCCCCAGCTGCTCGGCGGAAAACTGCTCCTTGAGCAGGTCAAGACTAAGAAGTTTGGGAAAGTGGCGCAGGTAACGCAGCCTGGCGCAGTCCCAACGGGGCTTTTCTTGATTGGCTGCCGGATCGAAATAAGGCGATTGGGCATCGAACTGACTCGGATCCACGAGAGCGGTTTCAACTACCTCCATCAGCCCTACGATACCCGGCGGCTTAACGTTAGAATGATAGAAAAATGCCCTATCTCCAGGCTGCATTGAACGCATAAAGTTTCGGGCTTGATAGTTGCGAATGCCATCCCAAAGAGTGGTGACTTCCCTCGCCAAGTCATCGATTCCATAGGTATCTGGCTCGCTTTTCATCAACCAGTAGTTCACGGCATCACCGGATAAATTTGCGTCAGTATTAACAGGCGAATCAGCAGTTTTATTGATCGCCGGATCGGTGCTGGGATTGTCTTGTTGATGGGGTTCCATTTTTACTGGCTAGCTGAGGCCGGGGGCTGATGGCATTGAAGCTGCTGCTCTAAGGCTGTTGCTTTAAAGCATTTGCTTTAGGCAGTTGCTTTAGGCAGTTGCTTTAGGCATTTGCTTTAGGTGGTTGTTTTATGGCTGTGGGTTGAGGCTGTGGGTTGAGGGCCCACTAGTTAGGAGCCCAGGGATGAGGATGGGTCGATGGATGCAGGTAGATGGACTAGAGGTGAATGAATTGCGGCCCCATGGTTTAGGGAACCATATGGTTTAGGGCCAATGGTTTAGGGCCAATGGTTTAGGGGCCCATGGTTTAGGGGCCCATGGTTTAGGGGCCAATGAATTGCCTGTAACTGGATTCAGGGCTAGTCGGCAGTGCCCCGGGGCGAAATTGTATTTCAGATCACCCCGTTTGCCGTTGACGGTCTTCTGCGGAAATCCGAGACTAAGCTCTAGCTATTGAAGCTGAGCTCACCATGCACTACGGCGCGATCATCCGGCAGGGCTGGCGAGGCTTTGCCCGCAATGCCTGGGTTTTGGTGGGCTTTGCGCTCGTCTACGCCCTGGTAATTGGCTTGATCAGCTGCTTGGCCTCGCTGGTGTCGGGCCGCATCATTGAGGCTGGGGCTGCCACAGGCTCCCTCTGGCTCTTGGTGCCCTACCTGCTCTTGTTAATGCTGCAGGTGGTGGCGCATCTGCTGGGTCACGTTGCCCTGCTGCACGGCGGACTGCTGGCCGCCAAGGGCCAAACATTTAAATTTGGCGACCTGTTTGGCGTTTCCGCCGAAATCTTTAATCTGCTGGGCTTCCAAGTTTTCGCCCTGGTGGCGATCCTATTTGGTCTGCTTGCCTTCGGGATCCCTGGCATCTACCTGGCCGTCGCCTACTGGCTTGGCGCCTATGTGCTGGTTGATCGCCGCGTCGCATTCCTGGATGCCATGGCCATCTCGAGAGCTCTTGTAACCGCCCGCTGGTTTGACATAGCCGCCTTGCTGCTGGTGATCGGCGGCATCGGCCTAGTGGGCCTGCTGGCCTGCGGCGTCGGTCTGTTCGCCACCACCCCGCTGGCGGTATGCATTGGCGCCGCTGCCTACCTGGAGCTCAGCTCCGAGCAATCCTGATTCTGGCCGATCCTGATCAGAGTTCAAACGCCAGCTGGCCAAATCAAAGATCGCTCACCAGCTGGCGAAAGTGGTCTCCCCGCTGCTCGAAATCGGTGTATTGATCGAAGCTGGCACAGGCAGGTGAGAGCAGTACGGCCCGGCAGCCCAGGTCGCTGGCCAGCCGGGCTGCCAAGGGCACCGCCTGGTCGAGGCCGTCACAGCCCTGCACCAGGCCTGGATAGCCGCCTTTACTCAGCAATTCGCTGAAGGCCTGCCGGGCCGCTCCATAAACCAAAACTGCTGCGGCTTGGCCGCTGAGGGCCTGCACCCAGGGGCCGCCGT
>CANHSW010000174.1 GCA_947463165.1 Cyanobacteriota bacterium | reverse complement strand
AGGACACCTCGAAAAATATCAAGATCCATCGATGCAGTGCCGCGAGAAGCATTGCAGCAACTGGCTTACACCTCACTCTGCCCCACAATCTTGTTACAGAATTTAGCGGAATGGGCAATTTTTCAAGGCGCCCATGGGTGCGGCCCATTTATGGTCTGGCCGGGAACTGCAGGTTTAATTCCTACTGCTCCAGCCAGCGCCTCAACAGCGGCAGGCTGAGGCCGATCACATTGGAAAAGCAGCCCTCAATCCGCTCCACCAGGGCCCCGCCGCGGCCCTCCAGGGCAAAACCACCAGCGCACTGCAAGGGCTCGCCGCTGGCCACGTAGTTGGCGATTTCCAACTCGCTCAAGGGCGCGAATTGCACCCTCGTAGTTACTGTGCGCAGCCGCTCAGCCGGGCAAGCGGCAGCGGCGCCAGGACCGGCCAGCAAGCAATGGCCGGTATGCAGCTCCCCCCAGCCGCCGGCCATCAATCGCCAGCGCTCGATCGCTTCTGCAGCATTGTTGGGTTTACCGAAAACTCCCCCCCCATAGACCAACACCGAATCGCAGCCAAGCACCAGTGAGATATCGGCGTCGCTGGGCCGATCCAGCAGGCGCCGCACAGCCCGGGCCTTGGCCTGGGCCAGCAGCAGCACTAGCTCAGCTGGCTCGGGGTGTTGAATCGCCTGCTCATCCACACCGCTCACCTGCACCCGATGGGCAATGGCGGCCTGCTGGAGCAGACGGCGCCGGGCAGGAGAAGCAGAGGCCAGTAGCAGCACAGCAGCTAGGTGTGGAAGTTAGGCAAGACAATGGCAGCGGATGCCAGCTTTGCTTGACCTCTTCAGGCCCCACCAGCCAGGAACAACGCGCCTTGCGCCGGGCCCAGCAGGCCCTGCTCTGTCTGCCGTTCCGGCGAGATTTTTACCGGCAGCTGGAGCAGGGGGCCCTCAGCAGCAGCCAGCTGGCGGGCCGCCAGGACTGGCGCAGCCTCAGCCGCCGCCGCCTATCGGCCGGCCAAGCGGAAGACCACTTCATCTGGCTGATCCAGCTGGGGGTGCTGCGCCGGGAGGTGGACGGCCAGGGGCTCACCGAACGGGTGCGGCTCACCCCCCTGGGCCGGCAGCTACTGGCCAGCTGGCCTGACCAGCGCGATAGGGCCAACCTATTCACCAAGCTGTGGCATTGGTGCAGACGCCATTGGCCCCGCTGGTGAGCAGTTTCAAACCCCTGATGGTGTTGGGCACCAGCAGCGGCGCCGGCAAAACCTTGATGACGGCCGCCCTGTGCCGAGTGCTGCGCCGCCGCGGCCAGCGGCCCCTGCCCTTCAAGGGGCAGAACATGAGCAATAACGCCTGGGTGGATACCGCCGGCGGCGAGATGGCCTATTCCCAGGCGCTGCAGGCCTGGGCGGCCGGTTTGGAGCCGGTCTGTGCCATGAACCCCGTGCTGCTCAAGCCCCAGGGCGACTGCACCAGTGAGCTGATCCATCTGGGCCGCTCGGTGGGCAACTGCCGCGCCGAGCACTACTACCGAGACTGGTTTCGCCCCGGCTGGGCCGCCATCCGCCAGGGGCTGGCCGAATTGCAAGCCAGTCAGCCCGGGGGCCGCCTGGTGCTGGAGGGGGCCGGTAGCCCGGTGGAGGTGAACCTGCAGACCCGCGACCTCACCAACCTGCGGCTGGCCCAATACCTGCGGGCCAATTGCCTGCTGGTGGCCGACATCGAGCGGGGGGGGGTGTTTGCCCAACTGGTGGGCACCCTGGCGCTGCTGCGCCCCGTGGAGCGCCCCCTGATCAAGGGCCTGCTGATCAATCGCTTCCGCGGCCGGCGCGAGCTGTTCGATGAGGGTCGCCGCTGGCTGGAGGCCCACACCGGCATTCCCGTGCTGGGGGTGATGCCCTGGCTCGATGAGCTGTTCCCCCCGGAAGACTCGCTCGATTTGCTGGAACGCCGCGGCCGTAAACGCGGCGCTGAAATTGAGATCGCCGTGCTCAAACTGCCTTCGCTGAGCAATTTTTCCGATCTCGATCCGCTGGAAGCGGAAGCATCCGTGCAACTGCGCTGGTTGGCGCCCGGTGAGCAGTTGGGGCAGCCGGATGCGCTGATCGTGCCGGGCAGCAAGCAGACCCTGCGGGACCTGGCGGCCCTGCGGGCCAGCCCCCTGGCCCTGGAGCTGAAGCGCTACGCCCGCTTGGGCGGCCAGGTATTTGGCATCTGTGGTGGCCTGCAAATGCTCGGCCGCAGCCTGCACGACCCGGAGGGCCGCGAGGGGGCTGATAGCCAGTCCCCCATGGCTAACGAGGCGGCCGGTTTGGATTTACTGCCCCTGCACACCCGTTTCGCCGCCGCCAAGGCCCTGCGCCAGCGCCGCAGCCAGGGGCTCTGGCCAGCGGCGGCAGCCAGCCTCGAGCTGGAGGGTTTTGAGCTGCACAGGGGAGTTAGCTCGGTGGTGGAGGGGGAAACCTGTTTCCCCTTGGCGGCAGACCCCGACCTGGGCTGGTGGCGGCCCTACGGCGACCGGGGCGGTGTGGTGGCTGGCACCTACCTGCATGGTGTGTTTGAAAGTGGCCCCTGGCGCCGCCGCTGGCTAAACCAACTGCGCGATCGCCGCGGCCTGGCGCCTTTGAGCGAGGATCAACCACATCACAGCCGCCAGCGGGAAGCGCTGCTGGATCGCTTGGCCGATGCCTTCGAGGCGCACGTGAATTTGGAGCCTTTGCTGCGGTGATCACCATCCACTGGCCCAACGGCAGCCAAAGCCAGGTGGCCCCTGGCACCGATTGGCTAGAGGCAGCCCGGGCCGCCGGGGTGAACATCCCCACCGGTTGCCTGGGGGGCAGCTGTGGCGCCTGTGAAATCGAGGTGAATGAGGAGCCGCTGCGGGCCTGCATTGCCACGGTTGGCTCAATCGCCCCTGGCGGCGTACTGCACGTAGAGCTGGCCAGCGATCCCTACTGGTGATCGCGCTGGATCAGGCCGCCGCCGAGCAGGGTTTCACCGCTATAGAAAACGGCCGCCTGCCCCGGGGTAATCGAGAACTGCGCCTCAGCAAATTCCAGCCGGCAGCGGTGGGGGCGACCGCCGCTGACATCGTCGCTGGTGGCCGGTAGCGGCGTGAGCAGGGCCCGCTGCGGTTCGCTGCGGTAGCGCACCTGCACCTCCAGCTCCAGGGGCGATTGGGGGGCGGCAATCGATAGCCAATTCACGGCGCCCACCGTGCAGCTGTCGCGGGCGGCTTCCGCCCGGGGGGCCACCACCACCCGGTTCATGGCCGCGTCGAGCCGCACCACATGCAGGGGTTCGCGCCAGGCGACACCCAGGCCCTTGCGCTGGCCGATGGTGAAGTGCTGGATGCCATCGTGCTGGCCCAGCACCGTGCCGTCGGCGAGCACGATCTGCCCCTGCTTTGGCGGCAGATGGGCATCGAGGAAGGCCCGCATCGAGCCGTGGTGATCGGCCAGGCAGAGATCCTGGCTCTCCGGTTTATGGGCGGTGCGCAGACCCCGCTGTTCAGCCTCCAGCCGCGTTTCCGGTTTGGTTAGTTCCCCGAGCGGAAACACCAGCTGATCGAGCAGGTTTGGCGATAGGTCGTAGAGGAAATAGCTCTGATCCTTGTGGCTGTCGCGGCCCCGCAGTAACTGGGGCCGGCCGTTGTCGCTCTGGTGGGCGGGCCGCACCCGGGCGTAGTGGCCGGTGGCGAGGCGGCCAATGCCCCGTTCTTCTGCAGCCCAGCGCAGCATCGGCCCAAACTTCACCTCCCGGTTGCAACGGGAGCAGGGCAGGGGGGTGATGCCATCGCCGTAACCCTGCACCAGCACCTGCACAATTTGCTCTTGAAAGTGCTGGCGAAAATCCACCACATGGTGGGGCACCCCCAACTGATCGCAGAGGGCGGCGGCATCCACCAGCCCCTCGGCGCAACAGGCCCCCTTGCCGCTCATCAGCCAGAGGGTGAGTCCCTCCACCTGCCAGCCGGCATCCACCAGCAGGGCGGCGGTGAGGGAGCTATCGACGCCGCCGGAGAGGCCGACGGCAATGCGGTGCTCGCCGGGCCAGGTCTGCAGCCTCTCCAGGGCCGCCAGGCCAGCCGGGGTGGCGGCCAGAGGTGGTAGGGGGGATGTCAAGGCTCTCTGGCCCGATCTAGCCAGGCCGGTCAATCCCCCCATCATGAATCCGAGCCGCCGCCGCTTTCGCTTTGGTGCCAGAAGCAGCCTTGTTGCCAGACCCCTCCTTATCGCTAAACACCGCCTTGTTACCAGACACCGACTTGTTACCAAATACCGCCTTGACGCCTCCCCTACCCGCCTGGCCCGGCCGCGATGCAGACCATCTGCTGGTGAGTGGCAGCCAGATGGCCGAGCTGGAGCGGCAGCTGTTCGCCAGCGGCCTGCCGGTGGAGGCGCTGATGGAGAAGGCGGCCCTGGCGGTGAGTCGGCGTTTGCTGGCAGACCACTCCCAGCGGCTGCGTCGCCATGGGGCCCTGGTGCTGGTGGGACCGGGTCATAACGGCGGCGATGGGCTGGTGATCGCCCGGGAGCTGCAGCTGGCGGGGGTGGCCACCTCCATTTGGAGTCCATTCAGCGAGCACAAACCGCTCACCGCCTGCCATTGGCGCCATGCGCTCTGGTTGGGCATCGAGCGGCTGTCGCAGCCACCGCCGGCCGAGGGGCCAGCCCTGTGGATCGACGCCCTGTTTGGCATCGGCCAGCGGCGCCCCCCCGGGGCCGCCATCGAAACCCTGCTGGCGGAGCGGCAGCGGCTGCAACCCGCCGCCCTGGTGGCGGTGGATGTACCCACGGGCCTCTGCGCCGACAGCGGCCGGCTGCTGGGGGCGGTGGCGGCCTGGGCCTGCACCACCTACACGATCGGCCTGATCAAGACCGGTTTGGTGCAGGACCAAGCCCTCAGCTGGGTGGGGAAGCTGGAGCGCATCGACCTGGCTCTGCCCCGGGCCCTGTTGGATCGCTTGCCGCAGCAGCAGCCCCTGGCCCTGGCGGTGGCCGATCTGGCGGAGCTGCCTGGCTTGCCTCTTGATCCCGCCCTGGGCAAATACGGCCGCGGCCGGCTGCTGCTGGTGGCCGGCAGCGACCGCTACCGCGGCGCCGCCGCCTTGGCCCTGGCCGGGGCCACCGCCAGCGGTTGCGGCAGTGTGCGGGCCGCCCTGCCCGAAGCCGTGGCGGCTGGCCTGTGGCAGTCGCAGCCCCAGGTGGTGATCCAGCGCAGCTTGAGCAGCGGGCCGGCCGGCGGCCTCGCCCTCGGCGAGCTGCAAAGCACTGATCTGCAAAGACTCGATGCCCTGGTGCTGGGGCCCGGCATCGGCCTGGCTGTTGACGAAAAAGCGGTTGGCGGCCCGGCTGTTGGCGAAAAAGCTGTTGGCAGTGCTGGCATCGATGAAGAGATT
>CANHSW010000173.1 GCA_947463165.1 Cyanobacteriota bacterium | reverse complement strand
GCTGGCCAGTTAGACGCCCTGGCCTCCGACTCCCCAGGGAAGCCCCTGCCCGCCAGCTTCAACCCCGAGCCAGCCACTCCTGAGGCCGCTACCCCAAAGGCCGCTACTCCAAAGGCCGCTACAGCTGAGGCAGCCACCCCTAAGGCCGCTACCGCTGAGACCGGCACCGCTACCGCTGACAGCGAAGCCAGGGATCCGGGGCCCCAGCAGGCCCTGGCCCCTGGCTCAGGCGAGCCCCTGCCAGCCGCCGAGGCCCCAGCCGTTGCTACTGAGCAAATAGCCGTTGCTACCGGGCAAACAGCCGGGGCCAACGGCCCAACAGCCGGCGCTAAACAGCAAGCAGCTGTCGCGGCAGGAAAAACGGCTGCGGAGCCGGATCAGGAGCGCTTGCCTGCCAGCGCTGCCGCTGCTGGCGCCGGCACTCTCGGCTCCCAGGGGCCGGCGGCCAGGGCCCCTCAACCGCTGGCCCTGGGCCTGCAGCCGCGCCCTGCCACGGGCTTTGACGGCGACATCCAGCTGTGACCGATATCCAGCCATGAACCACATCCAGCTGTGACATTGCGATGAGAATCGACCATGCTGGGCAGAATGGCTTCAATGCCGCCCCTGGTCCATGAATCCCCTGCTGTGGCCCGTGCGCGGCTGTGCCAACGGTTTGGGCCTGGCCTGGTGGGCGAAGGTGCAGACCGAGGGGCCGGATGTCACCTACTGGTATGGCCCCTTCCTGCGGCGCAGCACCCTGGAGCGCCATCTGCCGTCATTCCTGGAGGATCTGAACTCCGAATCGCCGGGGGCGATTCGGCATGAGCTGCTGCGCACCCGCCGCGGCGAGCCGTTCACCGAGGGGGATATCGGCTCTGACTGATAGCGTCCATCCAACTGGTAACCAGGTGGATGGGGATCGCCGAGTGGCGTGAGCAACTGCGTCGGGGCGAGGTGTCGGCCCGGGAGCTCACCGACCTGCACCTCGCCCGCATCGGCGCCGTGGAGCCCGCCATCCACGCCTATCTGGAGGTGACGACAGAGCGGGCCCGCGCCGATGCCGAGCGCATCGACAGGGCTCGGGCGGCAGGCGAGTCGCTGCCCCCCCTGGCCGGCGTGCCCCTGGCGATCAAGGACAACCTCTGCACCAAGGGCATCCGCACCACCTGCTCCAGCCGCATGCTGGAGAATTTCGTGCCTCCCTACGAGTCCACGGTTACCGACCGCCTCTGGCGAGCCGGCGCCGTGCTGCTCGGCAAGACCAACCTCGATGAGTTCGCCATGGGCAGCTCCACCGAGACCTCCGCCTTTGGTCCCAGTCGCAACCCCTGGAATCCCGAGCGGGTGCCCGGCGGCAGTTCCGGCGGTAGCGCCGCGGCCGTGGCGGCTGGGGAGTGCGTCGCCGCCCTTGGTTCCGACACCGGCGGCTCGATTCGCCAGCCCGCCGCCTTCTGCGGCGTGGTGGGCCTCAAGCCCACCTACGGCCGCGTTAGCCGCTACGGCCTGGTGGCCTTTGCCAGTTCCCTCGACCAGGTGGGGCCATTCACCAGTTCGGTGGCCGATGCCGCCGAGTTGCTGCAGGTGATCTCCGGGGCGGATAGCCGCGATGCCACCTGCCTCCAGGCACCGGTGCCCGATTACCGGGCCGCCCTGCAGCAGCCGGTGGCGGGCCTGAAGGTGGGTCTGATCCGCGAGTGCTTCGAGGCGCCGGGCCTGGATCCCCAGGTGAAGGCGTCGGTGCTGGCCGCGGCCGAGCAGTTGCAGTCCCTGGGCTGTGAGCTGGTGGAGCTGAGCTGCCCCCGCTTCAACGACGGCATCGCCACCTACTACGTGATCGCCCCATCGGAGGCCAGCGCCAACCTGGCCCGCTACGACGGCGTGAAGTATGGCTATCGCTCCGAGGCCAGCGGCAGTTTGGCGGAGATGACCGCCCGCAGCCGGGCCGAGGGTTTTGGCGATGAGGTGCAGCGCCGCATTTTGATCGGCACCTACGCCCTCTCGGCGGGCTATGTGGATGCTTATTACAAGAAGGCCCAGCAGGTGCGCAGCTTGATCCGCCGCGATTTTGAGCGGGCCTTCGCCAGCGTGGATGTGCTGCTGACGCCCACCTCCCCCAGCACCGCCTTCCGCTTCGGGGCCCACAGTGAGGATCCCCTGGCCATGTACCTGGCCGACCTGCTCACCATTCCCGCCAATATGGCCGGTCTGCCGGCGATCAGTGTGCCCTGCGGCTTTGACCAGCAGGGATTGCCGATCGGCGTCCAGCTGATCACCGGCGTGCTGCAGGAAGAGCTGCTGTTGCAGGTGGCGCACCAATACGAGCAGGCGGCCCAGGTGATGCTGCGGCGTCCCGCCGCCGAGCTGGTGCCCTGAGGCCCTTAGCTGCTGGCACGCCTCGCTGCTTGCATACACCGCTGCTGGCACACCCCGCCGCAGGGGCCCAGCACCAGATCTGGTGGTGGCGGCTTAGCCTCACTCCAGCAGTGCCGTTGTCTTGGCTTTCGTACCGCTCCACAACCACAGCGACTACAGCCTGCTGGATGGCGCCAGCCAGTTGCCGGCGATGGTGGATCGGGCCGTGGCCCTGGGCATGCCGGCCCTGGCCCTCACCGATCACGGGGTGATGTATGGCGCCATCGAACTGCTGAAATTATGCGCTAAGGCGGGTATCAAGCCGATTATCGGCAATGAGATGTATGTGATTAATGGCTCTCTTGATGATCCCAATCCCCCTAAGAAAGAGCGCCGCTATCACTTAGTTGTGCTGGCGAAGAATGTAGTTGGCTATCGCAATCTGGTGAAGCTTACCAGCATCAGCCACCTGCGGGGTATGAGGGGGCGGGGTATTTTTTCCAGGGCCTGCATCGACAAGGCTCTGCTGGAGCAGTACAGCGAGGGTTTGATCGTGGCCACCGCCTGCCTGGGCGGGGAGATTCCCCAGGCGATCCTGCAGGGGCGCCCGGAGGTGGCCCGGCAGGTGGCTCGCTGGTATCAGTCGGTGTTTGGAGAAGACTTTTACCTGGAAATCCAGGACCACGGCGGCATGGAAGACCGCATTGTTAATACTGAAATCGCCAAAATTGGCGCCGAACTGGGTATTCAATTAATTGCCACTAACGACGCTCATTATTTAAGCGTCGGTGATGTGGAGGCCCATGATGCTCTGTTGTGTGTGCTCACTGGCAAATTAATCAGTGATGAGAAACGCCTGCGTTATACGGGCACTGAATATATCAAGACCGAGGCGGAGATGCTGGGGTTGTTCGCCGATCACCTGCCGGCCGAGCTGATCGCCGAGGCGGTGGCCAATACCGTTCGGGTGGCCGAGAAGGTGGAGGAATACGACATCCTGGGCCGCTATCAAATGCCCCGTTTTCCCATCCCAGCCGGTCATACGGCCGTCAGCTATCTCACCGAGGTTACCGAGGCCGGCCTCAGAGATCGCCTAGGCCTCGATGCAGCTGCCCCCTTTGAGCCGCTCTATGGCGAGCGATTGATTTATGAGCTCAAGGTGATGGAGCAGATGGGTTTTCCCACCTACTTCCTGGTGGTTTGGGACTACATCCGCTATGCCAGGGAGCAGGGTATCCCCGTGGGACCTGGCCGCGGTTCCGCCGCCGGCTCCCTGGTGGCCTATGCCCTGGGGATCACCGCCATCGATCCCGTACAGAACGGTTTGTTGTTTGAGCGCTTCTTGAATCCGGAGCGTAAGTCGATGCCTGATATTGATACCGATTTCTGCATCGAGCGCCGCAGTGAGGTGATCGACTATGTAACCAAGCGCTATGGCGAGGAGAAGGTGGCCCAGATCATCACCTTCAACCGCATGACCTCCAAGGCCGTGCTCAAGGATGTGGCCCGGGTGCTCGACATTCCCTATGGCGATGCCGATCGGCTGGCCAAGCTTATCCCCGTGGTGCGGGGTAAACCCGCCAAGCTCAAGGAGATGATCGGTGACGATTCTCCAGCAGCTGAGTTCAGGGAAAAATATCAGAAAGATCCCAGCGTCAAGCGTTGGGTGGATATGGCCATGCGCATTGAGGGCACCAACAAGACCTTCGGGGTGCACGCCGCCGGGGTGGTGATCGCCGCCGATCCCCTCGATGAACTCGTGCCCTTGCAGCGCAATAACGATGGCCAGGTAATCACTCAGTACTACATGGAAGACGTGGAGGCGATGGGGCTGCTGAAGATGGATTTCCTCGGCCTCAAAAATCTCACCATGATCGACAAGACCATCGATTTGGTGGCCCAGAGCAGCGGCGTCAGCCTGGATCCAGATGCATTGCCGCTCAATGATCCCAGTACCTACGGCCTGTTGGCCCGGGGCGATCTGGAGGGAATCTTCCAGTTGGAATCCAGTGGTATGCGCCAGATCGTGCGCGATCTCAAACCCTCATCCCTGGAGGATATTTCTTCCATCTTGGCCCTTTATCGTCCGGGGCCTTTGGATGCCGGCTTGATTCCTAAGTTCATCAATCGCAAGCACGGTCGTGAGCAGATTGAATTTGCCCATGAAAAGCTGCAGCCGATTCTCAAGGAAACCTATGGAATTATGGTGTATCAGGAGCAGATCATGCGGATCGCCCAAGACCTGGCCGGCTATTCCCTCGGCGAAGCCGATCTATTGCGGCGGGCCATGGGCAAGAAGAAGAAAAGTGAGATGGAAAAACATCAGGATATTTTTGTTAAAGGTGCCACTGAAAGGGGTGTTGATCCCCGGGTGGCCGAGGCGCTCTTTGAGCAGATGGTGCTGTTCGCTGAGTACTGCTTTAACAAGAGTCATTCCACCGCCTACGGGGCGGTTACCTATCAAACCGCCTACCTGAAGGCCCACTATCCGGTGGCCTATATGGCGGCGCTATTAACGGTTAACTCCGGCGCCACAGACAAGGTGCAGCGTTATATTGCCAATGCCAATGCCATGGGCATTGAGGTGATGTCTCCCGATGTAAATGCCTCTGGCATCGACTTCACGCCCCTGGGTGATCGCATCCTGTTTGGCCTTTCAGCGGTGCGCAATCTCGGCGAAGGTGCCATCCGCCAGCTGCTGGAGACGCGCCGGGTGGATGGGCCCTTCCGCAGCTTGGCCGAACTTTGCGATCGCATCCCCGGCCAGCAGCTCAACCGCCGGGCCCTGGAGGCCCTGATTCACTCCGGCGCCCTCGATGGCCTGGAGCCCACGGCCAATCGGGCCCAGCTGATGGCCGATTTGGATTTGGTGCTCGATTGGGCCAGCTCCCGGGCCAAGGACCGGGCCAGCGGTCAGGGCAATCTGTTCGATTTGCTCTCGGGCGCCGGGCCGGCTGCTGCTGGCGCCCCTGGCGGAGCCGATGAGCTCAGCACCGCCCCCAAGGCGCCGCCCGTGCCCGACTACCCGCCCACCGAGAAACTACGGCTGGAGAAGGAGTTGGTGGGGTTT
>CANHSW010000172.1 GCA_947463165.1 Cyanobacteriota bacterium | reverse complement strand
GGCCGCCGCGATCACGGTGCCCGCGCCGGCCCAATAAGCAACATCCACTTCTTGCCACCTGCTTCGCTGGCCTCGTTATTGGCTTATCAAGACCGAGGCCTGTACTACTGATTACCCAGCGGCATTGAGGAAAAGGCTGTTGGCTGAACTAGCCGCCGATCAAGTTTCAAGATCGCCATCACGCCCATTGGGCCACAACCCACAGGAATATCTCCGAACCGTAACGATTCCATCAGTTTGGCCTTACCATTGGGGCCAGCATTCCGCCTTCAGGCTCTCCACCCCATCAGCAACGACAGGTCCTACGCCAGTGACAGCCAGGCCAGGCGGCCCTCCAGGGGTGGGCCTTGGCAGGTGTTTCTATCCCACACCTCTGAGCTGAGGGAATATCCGGAGCAGGGCAAGTCCTATATAGACCGGGTGGAGCGGGCGGTGATCGCGGCAGGTCATGGAATTGTGGATATGGCTGATTTTGCTGCGGAGGATTCACGGCCCGCCAGGGTGTGCTTGGAGAAGCTGAACCACTGCGACGTGTATGTGGGCATTTACGGCCTGCGCTACGGCTCACCGGTGCGGGATCAACCGGAGCTTTCCTACACCGAGCTGGAATTCAAGATCGCCAGCGAACTGGGCATGCCGCGGCTGGTCTTTCTGCTCGATAGCCGCTCGCGGGAGCTGGCGCTGCCACCGGAGGCCCTGGTGGATCGTCAGTACGGCCAGCGGCAGGACGCCTTCCTGCAACGCGTCAGCGACTGCGGTGTCACAGTGCAGCGCTTCCGCAATCCAGACCATCTCGCCAACCTGGTGGAGCGCTCCCTGCGCAAGCTGGAGGAGCGCCAAAACAGGAGCAACTTCGTTGGCGGCAGCCCCACCGGCTCCAGAGCCAGCCGCCCCCTAAACGCCCGCCCCGTTCCGGAGCTGCTCCCCTACCTGCCGGATCGGCATGAGCAGGAGCAGGAGATGGAAAAGGCGCTGCGGCTGCTGCTGGAGGGCGAGCGGGCCCAGCCGCTGGTGGTGATCCTCCATGGCGAGGATGGTCAACGGGTGGAGCTGTTCCGGGATCGCTTTTTTCAGCACAGCGCCGCCGCTCTGTTCCACCAGCCGCTGGCTATCCGGGATTTCCCGCTGCCCTGGCCGGACGATCTGTTGCCGGGAGAAGCGTTTGCCGAGCAGTTCCTCGACAAGATCTGCCACCACCTGCTCAGGGACAGCCGCGCCAAACAGCGGTTGCAGGCGCTGCTGGGCGATGCATCGGGGCCGGTGGTGCTGTGGAGTTCGCTCTACAGCGATAACTGGGGGCGCCAGAGAGCCCAGCTGGTTCAGCAGGTGTGCCGCTTCTGGCAGCAGCAGGAGGTTGTGGCCAGCCGGCGCCTGATCCACTGGATCACGATCACTTACAACAAACCGCCTATATATCCAGCAAGAAAGAAGGCCCTGCGCTGGCTGCGGCCGAGCTACTGGCGTTTTCGGGCCAGCTGCCTCCAGCTCCGGCGGCAGAACCAGCGGATTCGCAACCAGCTCAAGGCCATTAACGGTGGGCCGGCCGGGGCAAGCGGGCTGTTGGTGCTGCCCGAGCTGGAGAGCGTGCAGCGCAGCGATGCCGAAACCTGGGTGCGCAGCCAGCCGGTGCGGGAGTTTCTGCGCGATCAGGGACTGCAGCAACTGGAGGATGAAGTGCGCGACTATTACCGTCGAGAAGCAAACCAGGGCCTGAATCAAATCCCGATGGAGCAGCTGGGCACCTTCCTCCGCGATCAGCTGCAACAGGCGGTGGTGACGCCATGAGCAGTCCTTTTGAGCTGTTTCGCGGCGATGGCCGCCAAAATCCCGAGCTGGCTGCCCAGCTGCCGCCGCCGCTCTACGCCAAGCTGCGCCAGCCGGATCGCTACCTGGTGGACGACGGCCTGCGGGATGCCTGCAATGTGGCCCTGCTGCTCGGCCAGCCGCTGCTGCTCACCGGTGAACCCGGCACCGGCAAATCGCGCTTTGCTTATGCCCTGGCCTGGGAATTCGGCCTCGGCGATCCGCTGGTGTTTGAGGTGAAATCCACCAGCACCGCCCGCAGCCTCTTTTATCAATACGACGCCCTGCAGCGCTATCAGGACATCCAATCCGGCATCCTCGCCAAGGACGCCCCTCCGACCAATTACCTGACCATCCAGGCCTTGGGCCAGGCGATCATCAACAGCCATGCCCCCGCGGATCTACCCGCCGCCATCGCCGGCCTGGCCCACAGCGGTGCACCGCGGCGCTCGGTGGTGCTGCTCGATGAGGTGGATAAAGCGCCACGCGACTTCCCCAATGATGTGCTCAATGAGCTGGAGGATCTCTACTTCCGCATCCCGGAACTGGGGGATCTGCGGCTGCAGGCCAAGCCTGAACTGCGTCCGCTGATGGTGCTCACCAGCAATTCAGAACGGGATCTACCGGATGCCTTCCTGCGGCGCTGCGTTTACTACCACCTTCCCTTTCCGGATCGCGAAAAGCTTGAGGAGATCGTGGCGCTGCAGCTACAGGAGTTCCCGGCCAGTACGCCCCTGAACCGCGATGCGATCGCCCTGTTTCTGAAGTTGCGAGAGCCCAGCAGCGGCCTGCGCAAGAAGCCGGCCACCGCCGAACTGCTGCTCTGGCTGCTCACCCTGCAGCGCCTGCTGGGCGAGAGCGGCGAGGCGAACGGCCTGCGTGGCAACGGCCAGAAAGAAGCGGTGCAGCGCAGCCTCAGCAGCCTGATCAAAACAGCAGACGACCGCACGCGAGCAGAAGAGCTGGTGAACCAGTGGCTGAGCGGCTGAGCGGCGCCTGGCCCGAGCAGCTGGAGGAGCTGCTGGAGCGTCTGCGGCAGGAGGGCTTCCGCATCGGCGTGGCGGAAACCCTGCGGCTGCATCGGCTGCTGCTGGCCCTGGTGGATCGGGGCGTTCCCCTGGACGATCCCCAGCGGCTAGCCAGTCTGCTGGGGCCGGTACTCTGCCGCTCGGCCAGCGAACAGGAAGCATTTGCGCGGCATATGCGCAGCTGGTGGCCGCAACCCCTGCCGCAGCCCTCGCCTCTGCAGGCAGCGCTAAAGGCTGTGGAGCAGCCCTCGGCTCTACAGGAAGCGCTGCAGGCTGTGGAGCGCCGCCGCAATCGCCTGCTGCGCTGGCTGCCGACCCGCCCGCTCGCCCTGGCCCTGGCGGCGGGGGTGGCGGCGGCGGCAGTAGGCGTAACCGGAGTGGTGCGCTGGCAGCAGGCAGCCCGACCCGATCCGGCGCCGGGGCCTCTCATGCAAACGCCAAAGGAGGGTTCCGCTGATCGCCGGCAGCCGAACAAAAAGCCCGAACCTTCCCGCCCCGAGCTCCAAACCCCCACCGAGCCAGCTACGGAACTGCTTGCCCGGGAGGAGGGGCTGCTGCTGCTGCCATTGGATTTCGCCCTGCTCTTGCCCATCGGCCTGCTGCTGTCGATGGCGGCGGTGCAGGGGAGCGTGCGCTGGTGGTGGTGGCGCCAGGCCCGCCTGGTGCTGCAGCGCCTGCCCAGCCGCGGAGATCCCCAACTGCATCGCATTGCCCTGGAGGCGATCGCGGCAAACCTGCTGGCGCTGCCGGAGCGGCATCGCCTCGGCCGGGCGCTCAACCGCTGGCAGAGCCTGCCCTCCGGCGAACTGGATGGCGCCGCCACCGTGGAGCAGAGCCTGCGCCAAGGCGGCTGGCTTTGCCCGCAATACGGCCTGCGGCGTGAGCGGCTCAGCTATTTGTTTTTGCTGGATCAAGAGAGCCTGGCCGATCAGCAGACCCGCCAGCTGCGGGCCTGGCTGGAGGGGCTGCGGCAGGAGGGGGTGCTGGTGGAGTGGGTGTGCTTCCAAAGGCAGCCAAGCTTTTGCCATGGCCCAGGCGGTCTGGGGCCCCAGCGCAGCCTGGCGGAACTGGCGGCGCTGCACCCCGAGGCGGTGGCGGTGGTGGTGGCCGATGGGGAGCGCTTCTTTAGCCCGGTGGATGGCTCGCTCCAGCCCTGGCTTGAGCAGCTGGCGGCCTGGCCCCGCCGGGTGGCCCTCACCCCCAGGCCGCGCCCCCAGTGGGGGGCCACGGAAGCGGAATTAGGCCGCCAGCTGCCGCTGCTGCCCGCTTCGGCGGAGGGTCTGCTGGCGCTAGGCCCTCTGCTGCTGGAGGACAGCACCCGCACAACCACCCCCGCCACCCTGGCCACCGCCGCAGACCCGGCCCAGCCGCCGGAACCGGCGCTGCTGCGCGGTGGCGCCGCCCGCTGGCTGGAGCGCACCCCGCCGGCGGCGGCGGTGGTGGAGCAGCTGCTAGCTGAACTGCGCAGCTATCTCGGCGCCGATGGCTTCAGCTGGCTGGCGGCCTGCGCGGTGTTCCCAGACCTGCACTGGACGATCACCGCCTATCTGGGCCAACAGCTGCGCAACGGCGCAGGCCAGCCGTTGATCGCGGGCTGCCCTCTGCTGCGGCTGGCGCGGCTGCCCTGGTTTCGGCTTGGCTTGCTGCCCGACTGGCTGCGGCTGCCGCTGGTGCTGTCGCTGGATGCCGAACAGCAGGGCGCGGTGCGCCAGGCCCTGACCCAGCTGCTGCTCGGCGCGGTGGAAGCGGGCGAGCTGGAGGGGGGCGAGCTCGGTACGGCGCAGCTCACGGTGGCCAGCGACCAGGGCCGCAGCCTGCCCCGCCTGCTACCGCCGCTGCTGGAGCGGTTGCGCCGCCGCAGCGGTGCCACCAGCCCCCTGCGGGATCACCTGTTCCTGCGCTTCCTGCAAAACCGCCCGCTGCTGGCCGCCGATGCACCGGAGAGCCTGCGGCGACTGATGCCGCAGACACCGCCAGCCGGCTGGCCCTGGCGGCCGTGGCGCAGCCTGGGCAGCCGCGGCCTGGTGGTTGCGGCGCTACTGCTGCTGGGCCTGGCGGGCTGCAGCCTGCTGGCGGTGCGCCAGGTAAGGCTGGCCTGGATCGAGCAGCTGCTGCAAACCTCCAGCGGCCCGGCAACTGCAAGCCAACTGCAACGGGCGATCACCGCCTTCGGCATCAGCCGCTCCAGCCTGATGCCCCTGGGGCAAGGCCCTGAGCTTGTGCGGCTGGAGGAGGCCCTGGCGATGGGGCTTTCCCTGCCGCTGCAAAAGCTTCCCCCGCTTCAGGGCCACACCGGTTCGGTGACTTCGGTGGCGTTCAGCCCCGATGGCCGACGCATCGTCTCCGGCTCCGTGGATAACAGCCTGCGGCTGTGGGATGCCAGCAGCGGCAAGCAGCTGGTCCCGCCGCTTCAGGGCCACACCAATTTGGTGATCTCGGTGGCGTTCAGCCCCGATGGCCGCCGCATCGTCTCCGGCTCAGTCGATAAAACCCTGCGCCTCTGGGATGCCAGCAGTGGCAAGCAGATCGGCCCGCCGCTTCAGGGCCACACCGATGAGGTGAACTCGGTGGCGTTCAGCCCCGATGGCCGCCGCATCGTCTC
>CANHSW010000171.1 GCA_947463165.1 Cyanobacteriota bacterium | reverse complement strand
ATTGATTTGGTGCTACAGCAAACGGAAATGATCGCAGAGGAGTGGTCGAGACAGAATCTTGGCGAGAAGATTGCAGTAGCGGTCGCAGACACACTTGCGAAGCAATTCTGACTACTAAAGACCGGCTAGCGCAATCCCCGCAGGGGCCGGCCCCCTTCAGGCGGATGGGCCCTGCTTGGGGCGACGACCTCCGACCATCATCGCCACACCAGAGACGGCAATAAACACCGTGAGCACACCGAGGACCGTTGAATAATATGGCTGCAGATTTAGCAGGCCAAAGTTGCCGGTGTGCAACCTGAGCAACCAGGAAACTTCTATATCGGCTGATTCCAAGGCGCCATAGAGGGATCCCGAAAGGGAGGTTAATACTAGTGGAATTGCTGCGATCGGCACCAGGGAGCGGTGCAGTTTTCTGGGCAGATGTTTTGTGCTGGCCATCACTGTGATTTTTGGAGTGCTTCGTGCAGGGCCCGTTCAGACGAACAGGGCATGTACATATCATCCATTTTAAACGTACCCTCACATTTCAGCTCGGCAGCGCGCTTGGCAGCGGCCGCTTGGGTTGCATACATGCCGTTCATATGGGCTTTGGCGTCAATCGGAGCTGGCGCCAGGGAGCC
Source organism: Cyanobacteriota bacterium (assembly GCA_947463165.1). Classification (GTDB taxonomy): domain Bacteria; phylum Cyanobacteriota; class Cyanobacteriia; order PCC-6307; family Cyanobiaceae; genus UBA5018. The sequence goes on along the minus strand of CANHSW010000171.1, from coordinate 4,836 downwards.
AAGGCCAAGGCAGATGATCCATAGACCCGGGCGGTAAATAGTCATTCACTTAAGCGCAGAGGGGTAATCGGCTGGTAGCTAGCCTAGTTAGAATAGGGCATCGTAATTGAAGTACTGCGGCTTGTTCAGGCCATCATGCTGGAGCAGCTGGCGAATGCGAATTATCTCCTGGCGCTGGGCCAAGATGATATTCCTGGCAAGACGCAAGATTGTGGGATTAGTGCTTTTTACCAGGGCATCGCGGGCCATGGTCAAGGCGCCGCCATGATGTTGGAGCATGCTCTCTAGAAACCAAGTTATCCGGTTGCTTTTGCTGGGCAGCGACTGCATCATTCGCATCCCAGCAATTTGATCGGGGCTCATCCGAGTAAGGGCTTCGATCGAATTGGGGTCGCCCCCTGGCAAATAGGCAACTGGGTAGACGGGCGCCTCGGGATACCAGGCCTTGCGCCACTGGCCCATCGCCTTGATTTCCTGCGCTTGGTCCCGCCAGATTTGCTTGGCGAGCGAGCCAACTCCTGGCACGCCTATGTCAAAAACGAATTCACTCATCGCCAGGGCACCCCTGTGGTGCTCCACCATGGCGTCGATAAAGCGCAGCTCGTAGCTCTGGCCAGCCGGGCCGATGGCCTGGCCGTGACTGCCATGTTGGTGGGTGCCATGCTGTTGCGCTGCTGGCGGAGCCGCGGCCGGCGGATTGCCCTGGGGCAGCTGCTGCTGCATGTGATGCATGTGATCCATGCCAGCCATGGCTGGCTCTTGGGCTGCCCTGGAGAGCGCTGGCAGGGAAACCAGGGCCGAAGCGAGGAGCAGGGTGAGGCGGCGCATGCCAGCTATGCGGTTCATCCAACCAGTTAAGCCTCCAGCGAGTGGAGGCTTAACTGGTTGTCGCGCTCTCCCCTGGCCGCAAGAGCTGCGAGCTGAAGACCGGCGCCGGCTGGAAGCTGAAATGGCGGCAATTCTGAGCAACCGGCAGTCCTGTTCTGGTGCCAACTGGGCGCCCGACTAGGCAAAGTCTGGACAATCCGAGCCACTGCCAATCGAGCCCTGATGCCATAAATGTTATCGCGTGGCTGGAAGGCCGCAATAGCTATTTTCTAGAATATCTTTACGGGGCAAACGGCAACTAATTGAATTGCGGCGCTTATTTGCTGGTTCCCCTGGGCAGCCAATGGGGGCAGATTTCGATTAGGTGCCAGGAGGAGAGCAGGATTGTGCCCCAGAGGTGGCAGAAGGGGTTGCCGGTTTCGCAACCAGATGAGTGACTACAGCTGGCGCATTTGCTATGCATCCCCGGCAGGCAGTTGCCACGTAATGAAACGAAGCGTAACACAAGCTTGCGTTTTGTTGCGGCCAGTCCGTAGTAGTCGCCGCTGGCCGCCGCCGCCGGCCGCTAAGGGTTGGCCAGGGGCGGCCGGGCGCTCCAGTGGCGGCAGCGCCTGGTGAGCAGGGTGACGCAAGAGCGGGAAACCTCGTAGCTGAAGTGCCGGCAGGTGATGCACACCCTGGCGGAGCGGGACGGCCGCAGCACGGCGTGATCGAGATAGGCCCACTCCTCCGGCTCACCAACGGCAGTCATCAGCTCAGTACGAGTATATATGTACTATCAGGGTGGGCGGTTGTTGTCAAGCGGGTTCTGGGTGCGGGCGGGGCGTCCCTTGGCTGGGTAGCAAAATTGTTGAGTATCGAGGCAAAAGCGGTGCTGCAGCGGTAGAGGGCTGTAGCGTCGTGATGCTTTCTACCTATGCTCCTTCCCCGATAGCCCTGGGTCCATAGCCATCTCAACTGGGCCATGTGTTCAGAAAAATTGGCAAATCCAGGGGTGGTGGGCATGGGTAAAATTACCCGGCCGTTCCGACCTCACAAACTGCACATGTTTTCAATCATGAAGCGCAATTGGCTGGGTCTCGCCTTGGCAAGTGCACTGCTATGCGGGGGCAATGCCCTGGCGGCGGGCGGCGGCAGCATTGTGACGGCCGACCCCTCTAAGCATTTTGACCCCAAGGGCAAGCCGCCATCCAAGTTCACGCTTGAATTGCAGAATGGCCTGCGAAAATCTTTGCCGTTCGATGATAAACGTGATTTTGATGAGGCCCGCAGGGGATTCATTGCAGCGCCAAAATTTAAGCGGATTATGGCCGATGCCGGCAACGTAGCCTGGGATATGGGTAGTTATGATTTTCTGCTGGAACCAGGCAAAAATTTCGACACCATTAACCCATCACTGCAACGGCAGGCCATTTTGAACATGGCCTATGGCCTCTATGAAGTAGTGCCGGGCAAAATTTATCAAGTTAGGGGCTTCGATCTGGCAAATATCAGTTTTATCAAGGGTGACACCGGCTGGATTGTCTTTGATCCGCTCACCAGCAAGGAAACTGCCAGGGCCGCCCTCAGCTTTATTAACGAAAAACTGGGCAAGCGTCCGGTGGTGGCGGTGGTCTTTTCCCACTCCCATGCCGATCACTTCGGTGGGGTTAGAGGCGTAGTAGATGAAGCCGACGTTAAAAGCGGCAAGGTGCCGATCATCGCCCCTGGCGGATTTATGGAACATGCCATCGCCGAGAATGTCTATGCCGGCAACGCCATGAACCGGCGCATGTTCTTCCAATACGGGATACTGCTACCCCGCAGCCCCTACGGCCATGTGGATCAGTCGATCGGCAAAAACACCGCTTCTGGCAATCTGGGCTTGATTGAGCCCACTCGTTACATCAATAAAGACTACGAACTGCTCACAATTGACGGCGTAAAAATGGAGTTTCAGAATACTCCTGGCACCGAAGCGCCTTCGGAGATGAATACCTACTTCCCAGACCTCAAGGCATTCTGGGCGGCTGAGAATATCACCGGCACCATCCACAATATCTACACCTTGCGTGGGGCACTTGTGCGCGACGCCCTGGCCTGGTCCAAGTATATCAACGCCGCACTATATCGCTATGGCACGGAAGCCGAGTATATGTTCGCCTCCCACAGCTGGCCGCGTTTCGGCAACGATCGCGTCCAAGAGGTAATGCGTACCCAGCGCGACACTTATGCATATTTAAACAATCATGTGTTGCACCTGGCCAACCAGGGCGTGACGATCAACGAGATCCACAACGTATTTGAAACGCCAAAGAGTCTGCAGAATCAATGGGCCGCCCACAGCTACCACGGCTCGGAAGAGCACAATAGCCGCGCAGTGCTGAATCGCTATCTGGGCTACTGGGATGGCAATCCCGCAACACTTATTCCACTATCGCCGAAGGATTCGGCGCCCTTATACCTAGAAATGATGGGCGGAGCAAGTAAGATTATTGCCAAGGGGCAGCAACTCTTCGCCAAGGGTGACTATCGCTTGGCCATGGAGATATTGAACAAGTTAATTTACGCTGAGCCGAAAAATGCCAAAGCAAAAGACCTGCTGGCAGATGTATATGAGCAGATTGGCTATCAAAAAGAAAGCCCCAGCCTGCGCAATAGTTTTCTGGCGGCCGCCTATGAGCTGCGCAACGGTATGCCCGCTGGGGTGCCACCTAAATCGAGCGGCCCAGACATGATTCGTGGCATGTCTACCGAGCTGTGGCTCAATTCACTTGCCATCAGCATGGACAGCCGCCAGGTGGCGGGTGCGAAGGCCGTGATCAACCTGGTGACACCCGATAATGGCGAGAAGTTTGTGATAGAGCTAAGTAATTCGGCGCTTACAAATATTAAGGGGCACCAGGCAAAGAAGCCGGATCTAACCATTACTCTCAACCGCTCTGACCTGGAGCAAGTAATGTCGGGCAGCTCCAACTTTGAGCAGTTGATCGCCGCAGGTAAGGCAAAATTTGAAGGCGATCGCAAGCCTTTTGAGCTGCTGCGTGCCGCCCTGGTTAGGTTTACGCCAAACTTTGAATTGTTGCCAGGCACCATGCCGGCTAAACCTGCAGCACCAGTAGTGAAGGAGCCGTTTGCGGCCGATCAGCCCGCCGATACCACTGGTGGCTGATGCCCAGGGGAGATCAGTTGCAAAACCTGGTAATATTCAGCTCTAGCCGCAAGCGAGCCAAACCCTTGTCGATTTGCCCGGCTATCCCCTGATCGCCGGAGCAATCGGCTAAAATCTTATTTCATCCACCCAAATTTTATTTCACTCAGGTTTTATTTCACCCACTCAAGTTTTTCATTCTCTTAAGTTTTCCATTCACTCAATTTCTTCATTCATTCATTCATTCATTCAATCAAGTAATAGCATTGTTTGATCGCCATCTTATGGATATGTCCCAGGCCAAGCCCCGTCAAATGGCAACACAAAGTACACTGAGAACTGTCTTGCTAGGCACGGCTAAAAACCGTCTGTGCAATGTGCAGAGAATCGCAACTGGATGCCTGCTGCTGCTGCTGGCAGTCCAGCAGGGCGCCAAGGCCGAGCAGCAGCAGCCAACCAACTCCCCAGAGCTGGCCGCTGCGCAAAGCCCGGTTCCAACAGCGACAACTGAATCGCCCTGGAGCGGTACGTTCGAACTTTATGGATTCGCGCCGCTGCGCAGCACCGGTAGCACTACGATTAACGGATTGACGGCTAATTACGATCTTAGCCTTGCAGATGTGCTGCCCTCACTCCAGTTTGCGGCGGCGGTGCGTGGACGAGTCGAATATGATCGCACCGGGCTTCTGACCGATCTCAGCTATGTGAATCTGGGCAATTCTGCTGCCACCCTTGTGGGTAGGCGTGATCGATTTGACGCCAGCGCCGGCCTCAATCAGCAGCAGGGCATCTACGATGTCGCCCTTAGCTATCGCTTAGGAGCTAAGGAGTCAGCCATTGGCAAGCCAGGCCAGTATTCTGTGATTCCCTATGCCGGT
>CANHSW010000170.1 GCA_947463165.1 Cyanobacteriota bacterium | reverse complement strand
GGACCAGCCAACAAAAACGAAGCGGTCGCGCTTTAGCCAGTCATCGAGGACGTCGAACCATCCCCGTTGTGGCGCGCGCCCTACAGCGATCGTCATGAGTAGAGCGGGATACCGCGCGATGGTAACAATCTTGGACCGCCAGGCGAGCCGCCCCGCAACGGCCTGAAACTCCAGCAATGACCGATGTTTTAAGTATTTATACCGATTCCCCGCAGCCCCGGCGGGCCCCACGGCAGGATGGCCCTACGACCTGCCTCCGTTAAATGGCCTCCTCTACGGCCGATTCCGCCGCCGCCAGCTCCACCTTGCTGGAACAGGAGGTGCTGGGCTCCCGTCGCCCCTCCAATTTGCTGATGGCCGCGGTGGTCACCAGTGGTGGGCTGGGATTCCTGCTCACCAGCGCCTCCAGCTACCTCGGCACGGATCTGCTGCCCATTGGCCACCCGGCGGAGCTGGCCTTCGTACCCCAGGGCCTGGTTATGGGTCTGTACGGCCTGGCGGCGCTGCTGCTGGCCACCTACCTCTGGGCGGTGATCGGCATCGATGTGGGTGCTGGCAGCAATCGCTTCGACCGGCAGAGCGGCACCGCCACCATCTGCCGCCAAGGTTTCCGCCAATTGATTGAGGTGGAGATTCCCCTGCGCCAGATCCAGGCCGTGAAGGTGGAGGTGCGCGATGGCCTCAATCCCCGCCGCCGCCTGGCCCTGAAGGTGCAGGGCCGCCGCGACATGCCCCTCACCCGCGTCGGCGAGCCGATGCCCCTGGCCGATCTGGAGCTGTCCGGCGCCCGGCTGGCCCGCTTCCTCGGCGTCCCCCTGGAAGGGGTCTAAAGACCCGACCAGGCCAGGGCTCCGCTGGGAAGATTCTGGCAAACCTCGCTTTCAGCTACCTTTTCGGCAACCTTGTCGCCTGGAAAAGTTTGAGTTATTGGGCTGATTTGGCCTTGACTCCTGTTTTCCACGGCACTCTCAATCAAGGTTTCGCCAGATGAGTATTCGCAAAGCGAGTATTTGCCAGGTGAGTATTCGCCTAGCGATTATTAGCTAAATGATTATTCTTTAAACGAAGCTTCCCTTGGGATGCTCTGGATATCCGCCATTTCGGCTACCCAGCCAGCTGAGAACCCTGACTGCATAAGGACTCAATTGGTCGTGGGTAGGGTTTTGCAGGTCTTCTCTATGCGATTGTTCACTCGAGTCTTTCCTCGCAATTCTTCGCTAGGAAAGTCTTCGCGAGATCAAGTCTGCGCTTGGCAAGCCTTCGCTAGGTAAGCCTTTGCTAATAAATCCCTGATTTTTTTAATAACTGCCCTTCTCTGCCCTCTGGAGCCCAATGAACCGCCTTCTGCGCAGCCTCTTGCTCTGCGGCCTGATCCTCTTCTGCCCCATAGCCCTGGCGGCTTGCGCCGCCGATCAACCCAAGCAGGTCCTGGGCTGTGGCCTTTCCGCCTCCCCCTGTTTGAGCGGCAAGGCCAGCGTCAGCCTGCAGACCAGCAAGGGGGAGTTTCAAATCGAGCTGGACGGTGACGCCGCCCCACTCACGGCAGGCAACTTCGTGGATCTGGTGCGGCGCGGGGTGTACAACGGCACCGTTTTCCATCGGGTGGTGAAGGAACCGGTGCCCTTCGTGGTGCAGGGCGGTGATCCCACCAGCGCCAAGGCCACGGTGCCCCCCAGCCAATACGGCATGGGCAACTACGTGGATCCAGCCACTGGCAGCAGCCGCATGATTCCGCTGGAAATCAAGCGTCAAGGGGAAGCCCAGCCCCGCTATGGCGAGCCGATCACAGCGACAAACATCACCCGGGAGCTGGCGTTGACCCACCAGCGGGGCGCCGTGGCCATGGCCCGCGCCAATGACCCCAATTCAGCCAGCGCCCAGTTTTATGTGGCCCTGCAGGCCCTGCCAGAACTGGACGGCCGCTACGCGGTCTTCGGGCGGGTGAGCCAGGGCATGGAGGTGGTCGACCGTCTCAGCCAGGGCGACAAGATCCTCAAGGCATCGGTGATCAGCGGCGGCACCCTGGTGAAGGGCCAGCCCTGATCCCGGGCCAGCCCCAGCGGTGACTGCCAGCGGCTGGGTGCTCAGGCGGGCACGCGCTTGTCGGAGGCGGTGGCCTTGAGCAGCTCGGTGTTCACCCCCGAGGCCCTTTCCAGGGCAACCTTGCCGGTGCGGGCGATCTCCAGGATCCCGAACGCCTCCATCAGCCTTTCCAGGGCCACCAGCTTGCCGGGATCGCCCACTACCTCCAGGGTGACGGCCGCATCGGCCACATCCACCACCTTGGCCCGGAACACCTGCACCAGGTCGAAGATGGCGCCGCGATGCTCAGGCGGAGCCGACACCTTCAGCAACATCAATTCCCGCTCCACCGCCGGGATGGTGGACAGGTCGATCACACCGAGCACATTGACCAGCTTGTCGAGCTGCTTGGTCATCTGTTCGAGGGTGCGGTCGTCACCCTCCACCACCATGGTGAGCCGGGAAACCCCTGCCGTCTCGGCAGGTCCCACCGCCAGGCTCTCAATATTGAAACCCCTGCGGGCGAACAGCCCGGAGATGCGACTCAACGCCCCCGACTCGTCTTCAACCAGCACCGAGAGGGTGTGCTTCATAGGAGGGGCTCGATCGGGAGGGCGCAGCATCCCAGTGTGCGACTCAAGCTACGTGGCCGCCCCGCAAACCTGGGCCAACCAAGTCAACAAGACGGCGTTGAACGTCTCGGATTGCTCGTCATGGGGGCAATGGCCGCAGTGATCGAGCAGCTCTATGGACAGGTCGCCCCGCAGCCGCAGCACCTCTGTCGCCACCCGTAACGGCACCAGTTGATCGCGACGGCCCCACAGCAACAACATCGGCCGCCGCAGGCGCCCCAGCAGGGCAGGAGCGGTGGCTGCCCGGGGCCTCAGGGCCATGGCGATGCTCATCGAGCGGAGCGCCCTGACCGCGCCAGGCCGACGGGCGGGCTGGGCAATCAGGTGATGCAGCTGTTGATCGCCGATCACAGGGGTGGCATAGGCCGATTGAATGCCCAAATCCAGCAGCGGCGAATGGGCGATCAAGGGCACCAACAGCTCCAGGGGCAGCAGCCGGCACAGCAGGATCACCAGCCAGCGCCGCAGCCGGCGCCAGCCTGGCCGCCGCGACCAGGCGCCCGGGCCGGCGACCAGGGCCGGATCCGGCAGCGGGGCGGCCACCACCGCCCTAACCCAGGCCGGAAAGAAAACAGCACAGCTGAGCACCACCAGGCCCCCCAGCGAATGGCCCACCAGCACCGCCGGCGCCTGGACCACCTGCTCCAAAAAGGCCTGCAATTGGCGGGCCCAAAGGCGATTGTCCAGCCATAGGCAAGGCTGGCTGGAGGCCCCAAAACCGAGCAGGTCGAGGGCAAACACCCGCCAGCCGGCTGCGGCCAGGGCGGCGGCGTTGCGGCGCCAGTGGCCACTGCCCGCCGCGAAACCATGCACCAACACCAGGGGGGGGTGGCTCGCCTCGCCGAGCACGCGCCAGTGACAACTGTGGCCGCGCCACTGCCAGCTGCCGTGGTCACCCCAATGCAGGTCGTCTTCCCTGGAAGCTGCGCCAGACCAGGCCCTAGAAGCTGCACCGGAAGCTGCGCCAGACGGTTCGCTGGACGGTGCAGGCTGGTGGTGAACTGGGGGCACCGGGCCTGGGCCACGCGACTGTGGATCACTATTGCGCGAACCCCCCTTCAGAGCTGCCCCCTTCAGAGCTGCCCGAAGCCGGGATCGAGGCGGGCCTGCTGAAAGAAGGGGAGGCCGTTCTGCGGCTGGGCGACGGCTTTTTCCGCTCCGAATCCCGCCCAAGCAGGGATCTAGGGGTGCTGTTGGCGCGCCAGTTGTGCCGCTGGGGGGCGCAGCCAGCTCGCTTGCGGGTGCTCGATCTGATGGCCGGCTGCGGCATCCGCGCCCTGCGCTACGGGCTGGAGACGGACGCCACGGAGGTTTGGGCCAACGATGCAGATCCAGACCGGCTGCCGGCCCTGGAAGCCAACCTGGCGGTGCTGGCGGAGCGGGGCAGCATCAGCCAACTGAAGGCCCTGGCCCTGCTGGCGGGCTGTCTGCAGCGGCAGCAGCGCTTTGAGCTGGTTGATCTAGACGCTTTTGGTTGCCCCAGCGCCCTGCTGCCCCTGGCGATCGAGGCGGTGGCCTGCCCCGGGGTGCTCTACCTGGCCAGCAGCGATGGCCGTTCCCCCACCGGCCATGACCGCCGCGCCGCCATCCGCTCCCTTGGGGCCAGCGCCCGGGCCCATCCGGCCAGCTGGGAGCTGGCCCTGCGGCTGCAGCTCGGCAGCCAGGCCCGCGCCGCCTGGGCCATGGGTAGAGGCCTGGAACCGCTGTTTTCCTTCAGCGAGGGCCGCACCTTTCGCACGGCCGTGCGGATCACGCGGCGGCCGGCCCCAAGGGAAGAGGAGCAGCTGGGGCTGATCGCCCACTGTCACGGCTGCGGTGATCAGCAGGTGCAGTCGCTGCTCAAGCTGGGTCAGTGGCTTCCCTGTTGCTGCCCTGCGGGGGTGAGTGCCGCTCTGGCGATCAGCGGACCGCTCTGGATTGGGCCGCTGCAGGACCCCCAGTTGCTGGCCGCCATGGCCAGCGATGCCGTCAGCAGGCCCAACAGCCTGGGGCAGGGCGGCCGGCGCCTACTGGCCCAATTGCAGGCCGACCCCGGCCTGCCGGCCCGCTGCTGGCCCACTGCGGAGATCGGCCGGCGGCTGGGGAGCGGCCCGCCGCGGCTGGCGGCCCTGGTGAGCGCCCTGCAGCGCCAGGGCTGGGCCAGCGGCGGCAGCGGCGTAATGGCGGGCCAGCTGCGCAGCGAAGCCCCCTGGTCGGTGGTGCTGAGCAGCGCCCGGGGGCTGGCCGCTGCTAAATAATTGGCCAATTCGCCAAGCATCGGCCCATGGCCTCTGAAATCTTCGGCATCGCGGCCCTGTTCTGGGTGCTGATCCCCGTGGGTCTGGCAGGTGGAGCCCTACTGCTCAAACTTGCCGACGCCGATTGAGCCGCTAGCTAGCCGCGCTCGCCCCTGCTGGCCTGTTCGCGGCGGACCTGTTCGCAGCGGACCTGTTGGCAGCGAAACCGGGCCAGCGGCTGCATCTATTCGGACGCACCCCTAGGCTCAAGCCCGCTTGAAGACTTTCCATGCAGGTTCTGGTGATAGGTGGCACGGGCACCCTGGGTCGCCAGGTTGCCCGACGTGCACTCGACGCCGGACATCAGGTGCGTTGCATGGTGCGCACGCCCCGCAAGGCCTCGTTTCTGCAGGAATGGGGCTGTGAACTCACCCGTGGCGATCTGCTGGAACCCGCAAGCCTCGATTACGCCTTGGAAGATCAGCAGGCGGTGATCGATGCCGCCACTGCCCGGGCCACCGATGCCGGCAGTGCCTATGACCTGGACTGGACTGGCAAGCAAAACCTGTTCGCCGCCTGCCAGCGGGCCGGGG
>CANHSW010000169.1 GCA_947463165.1 Cyanobacteriota bacterium | reverse complement strand
GTGGGGCAGGGGGGCTCGAGGGTTAACACCACCCCATCCGGGTGCTCGGTGGTGCTCACCGCCGCCAACACCTCCTCGGTTACCAGTTGTGGCCGCAACCCCGCCGGCAGGGCCGCCAGCAGCTGGCCATGGCGCTCACACCAGAGCTCGGTGGCCAGCAGCTCCCGGGGCCGCAACCGCAGCCGCAGCACCTCCTGCAGTAGGTGGGTGCCTTCCAGCAGCAGCAGTGACGCCTGGCGGCGCCCCTTGGCCTGGTGCAGCTGGCGCAGGCGCCCCACCAGGGGATTGCGCCTACTGGTGATCAGCCCCTCGCTCACAGCCGCTTAAAACTGGCGGTGCTGGCGCACCTTCATGCCGTCCTGGAGGTGCAGTTCGCCATTCTCCAATTCGAGCCCACTCACGGCGGCCAACTCACCTTTAACTCCCTCAGCCTGGAGATTGGTCACAAGTTGCCTGATTAGCTCATTTTCCACAGCATTGTGGTCGAGCATATCCGGGGTGAGCATCTCCAAAAATCGCCCCAATTTTGCGGCAACTAATTCAGAGGAGTTGGTGATTTTGAGGATGATCATGAATAGAGTGCGGATGGGGAGACTTGAACTCCCACGACATTGCTGCCACTAGTACCTGAAACTAGCGCGTCTACCAATTCCGCCACATCCGCGTGGCTGTCGCGTCGGCGACCTAGCAACCTTAAGCCATGGCCGTCTCGCTCCCACCGCCCCAGCCCCCACAGCCTTTGGCGGCAGCGCCACAGCCCCTGGCGGCAGCAACACCGCCCCTGGCGGCAGAAGCAACACAGTTTCTGGCGGCAGCACAACTGGGCAGCGGCTGCGGCGCTAGCCAGTTCCTGCTGCGGCCTCCTAGACGGCCCGGTTATTTCTTGTCAAGATTCGCCAGCAATTGGCAGGAGCTGCGTTGATAACCCTGACCGGCTCCCCCGCCCCAGTGATCGCCAATCCCGTGCTGGAGATCATCGGCGGCCAGCAACTCAGCGGCCAGCTCCAGGTGAGTGGTGCCAAAAACTCAGCCCTGGTGCTGATGGCCGCCTGCCTGCTCAGCCGCGACACGATCCGGCTGCGCAACGTGCCGGCGCTCACCGATATCGCCGCCATGGGCCAGGTGCTCACCAGCTTGGGCGGTCGGATCGTGCAGCACGCCGATGGCCTGGAGCTCAATGGCGAAGGCATCAATAATTCCACCGCCCCCTACGAGCTGGTGAACAGCCTGCGGGCCAGCTTCTTTTGCATCGGTCCGCTGCTGGCCCGCACCGGCCTGGCCAAGGTGCCCCTGCCCGGTGGCTGCCAGATCGGCAGTCGGCCCGTGGTGGAGCACGTGCGCGGCCTCAAGGCCCTGGGCGCCCAGGTGAGCATCGAGCACGGCGTGGTCACCGCCGCCCTGCCCGGTCGCGGCCGCCGCCTCAAGGGCTGCCGCATCCATCTCGACTGCCCCAGCGTTGGCGCCACCGAAACATTGATGATGGCCGCCGCCCTGGCCGAGGGCGAGACGGTGATCGACAACGCCGCCCTCGAACCGGAGGTGAGCGACCTGGCTGGACTGCTGCTGGCCATGGGCGCCCGGGTGCGCGGCGCCGGCACCCCCACGATCACCATCGTTGGCGTGGAGCGGCTGCACGGGGCCGATTACGCCGTGATCCCCGATCGCATCGAGGCCGGCACCTTTCTGCTGGCGGCGGCGATCACCCGCTCCGATCTGCGGGTGGCCCCCCTGATCCCCGAGCATCTCGGCGCCGTGCTCACCAAACTTGAGGAGGTTGGCTTCCTGCTGCGCCACGACGGCGTCGGCACCACCATCCTGGCCAGCCAGCGCCATGCGCCCCTGCTGCGGGGCGTAGACCTGCGCACCCAGCCCTTCCCCGGCTTCCCCACCGACCTGCAGGCACCGTTCATGAGCCTGCTGACCACGGTGCCGGGCAGCAGCATGATCACCGAAAGCATCTTTGAAAATCGGCTCCAGCACGTGGCAGAGCTGCAGCGCATGGGCGCCGACATCCGCACCCAGGGCAACACCGCCGTGGTGGAAGGGGTGGCGCGCCTCAGCGGCGCCCCGGTGAAAGGCACCGATCTGCGCGCCTCCGCCGCCATGGTGCTGGCCGGCCTGGCCGCCGATGGCACCACCACCGTGCGGGGCCTCGACTACCTCGACCGCGGCTACGCCCAGCTGGAGCAGAAACTCAGCGGTGTCGGTGCCCGCCTGCAGCGGCTATCGGCCCAGTCCCAGCTGCTGGCCGCCAATTGAATCGCAGCCTGGGCTGCTGGCTAGACCCCTGAAAGGCTGGCCCAACCCTGGGTTGCTATTGGGTGGCTATCCCGCCCGGCGGCGCAGCTGCCCAGACCGGCGCCGCGTAAGCTCCAAGACGAGGGAGCGTGCCGGAATTGGTAGACGGACTCGACTCAAAATCGAGCGCCTTCGGGCATGTGGGTTCGAGTCCCACCGCTCCCATCCCTCCAGACCCCCTGGTCAGCCAGGCCAGCCACTGACGAGCCCATGGCCCCTAGCCCGGTGATGGACACCTACGCCCGCTTCCCGGTGGAGCTGGTGCGCGGTCGGGGGGTGTGGGTCTGGGACTCCGCCGGCAAGCGCTATCTCGACTGTGTGGCCGGCATCGCCGTCTGCTGCCTCGGCCATAGCGATCGACGCCTGAAGCGGGCCCTCTGCCGCCAGCTGGACACCCTCCAGCACGTTTCCAATCTGTATCGAATTCCCGAGCAGGAGCAGCTGGCCGAGCGGATCGTCTCCAGCAGCTGCCTGGATCGGGTGTTCTTCTGCAATTCCGGCGCCGAGGCCAACGAGGCCGCCATCAAGCTGGCCCGCAAGCACGGCCACCAGGTGCGGGGCATTGCCGAACCGCTGATCCTCACCGCCAACGCCAGCTTCCACGGCCGCACCCTCGCCGCCGTCACCGCCACCGGCCAACCCAAATACCACCAGGGCTTTGAGCCGATGGTGCAGGGTTTCCGCCACTTCCCCTACAACGACATCGCCGCCTTTGAATCCTTGCTCGCCGACTGCGAGGCGGAGGGGCCCCGGGTGGCGGCGGTGCTGCTGGAGCCGCTGCAGGGGGAAGGGGGCGTGGTGCCCGGCGATCCGGCCTTCTTCCGCCGCCTGCGCCAATGCTGCGATGAGCGCCATATCCTGCTGATCTTTGACGAAGTACAGATCGGCGTGGGCCGCAGCGGCCGGCTCTGGGGCTACGAGCGGCTGGGGGTGGAACCCGATGCGATCACCCTGGCCAAGGGGCTCGGCGGTGGCTTCCCGATCGGCGCCCTGGCCGTGAAGAGCGCCGTGGATCACTTCCGTCCCGGCGAGCACGCCAGCACCTTCGGCGGCAATCCGATGGCCTGTCGCGCCGGCCTCACCGTGCTGGCCGAACTGGAGCGGCGCCAGCTGCTCCCCCACGTGCAGCGCATGGGCGAGCTGTTGCAAGACCAGCTGGCCCATCTAATTGCTCGCCATCCCTCGCTGCTGGAGGGCTCCAGGGGCTGGGGGCTGTTGCAAGGCCTCGTACTCAGGCCAGAGGCCCCCAGCGCAGCGGCGGTGGTGCAGGCCTGTCTGGAGGAGGGCCTGCTGTTGGTGCCCGCCGGCGCCCAGGTGGTGCGGTTTGTGCCGCCCTTAACGATCAAACCCCGCCAGCTGCGCCAGGCCGTGCAGCTGCTGGAGCGCGCCCTGCTTCGCCTTGCCCGCTGATCCGCTCGATGATCTGGTGATGTCCTGCAGCCGCGGCGGCATCCACCCGGGGCTGGAGCGGTTGCAGGCCGCCCTGGCGGCCCTGGGCCATCCCGAACGCCAGTTCGCGGCGGTGCAGGTGGCCGGCACCAACGGCAAGGGTTCGATCTGCAGCTTGGTGCACAGCGCCCTGCTGGCCGCCGGCATCCGCAGCGGCCTCTACACCTCACCGCACCTGGTGAGCTGGACCGAACGCATCCGGCTGGGGGACACAGCGATCACCAGCGGCGAACTGCAGCGCCTGCTGGAGCGCATCCAGCCGATCGCGCGCCAGTTCGAGCTCAGCCCCTTTGAACTGATCACCGCCGCGGCCTTCTGCGCCTTCGCTGCAGCGGGGGTGGAGTTGGCGGTGCTGGAGGTGGGTATGGGTGGGCGCCTGGACGCCACCAGCTGCCATCCGCAGCGGCGGGTGATTGGTTTCGCCACGGTGGGTCTGGATCACCAGGAGTGGCTCGGCTCCAGCCTGGCGGCCATCGCCGCTGAGAAGGCCGCCGTGCTCCAGCCCGATGCCCTGGCCTGCAGCGCCCCCCAGCACCCCGAGGTGGCGGCGGTATTGAACCAGCGGGCCAGCGCCGTGGGCGCCCAGCTGCGCTGGTTGGAGCCCCTGGATCTCAATACTTGGAGCCTGGGATTGCCGGGCCAGGTGCAGGCCCGCAATGGTGCCGTGGCGCTGGGCATGTTGCAGGCCCTGGCGGCCCAGGGCTGGCCCCTGGATGGGGCCGCCATCCGCCAGGGCTTTGCCGCTGCCCGCTGGCCCGGCCGTCTGCAGCCCTGGCGCTGGCGCCACCAGCCCCTGCTTCTCGATGGCGCCCACAACCTGCCCGCCGCCCAGGCTCTGCGCTGCGAACTAGACCGCCATCCCCAGCGCCATGGCCTCCAGGCCGGCCCCAGCTGCTGGGTGCTGGGGGTGCTGGCAAATAAGCAGGGGCCGGAGCTGATCGAGGCCCTGCTGGGGCCAGAGGATCGGGCCTGGCTCACCCCCGTACCCGGCGAGGCCAGCTGGGAATTGGCTGATTTATTGGCTGTCAAACCCCAGCTGGCCGGCAGATTGGCGGCGGCCGCGGATCTGGAGACGGCCCTGGCCAGCGCCAGCGCCGCCGCCCAGGGGGCGCCGCTGGTGGTGGCCGGCTCCCTCTACCTGCTGGGGGCGCTGCTGGCCAGCCCGCCAGCCTGAATCCAAACCGCCGGCCTCAATCCAGAGCGCCAGACTGAATTCGACTAGTCAGACTGAATTCAGCCCCGCGCCAACGGCTGCCGCCATGCCCCTGTTGCCCCCCTCGCTGCTCGCCTGGTTGGTGGCGGTACTGCTCAGCCTGCTGCTGCCGCTGCTGGCACCCGCCACCGCCCTGGCTGCCACTGCCTTGGCTGCCACCGCCCTGGCACCCGCCACCGCCCTGCCCCAAGGCAGCGATGGCGGGATGGCCGCCAACGATCGGGCCCCGTTCCAGACCAGCGTCGACTACACGCTCACCAACCAGAGCGACCAGGATTTCAGCGGTCAACAGCTGGCAAACAGCTCCTTTGCCGGGGTGGTCGGCAGGCGCGCCAGCTTCAATGGCGCCAATCTGCACGGGGCCATCCTCACCCAGGCGGTATTCCCCCAGGCCAGCTTTCATGGCGCCGACCTCAGCGATGCGCTGATGGATCGCGGCGATTTCAGCGGTGCCGATTTCAGCGACGCCCTGCTCATCGGCGCGATCGCCTCCGGCAGCAGCTTCAGCGGCGC
>CANHSW010000168.1 GCA_947463165.1 Cyanobacteriota bacterium | reverse complement strand
CATAGCGCCATTGCAGCGCTGCATCGATTTGGGAGGTGGCGATTGGCAAGGCCGGCGGGAAAAGCAAAGCCCATTCTGGCTACCTAGATAGCCAGAGCTTTTCAGCAGCCAGAAATCAATGACCAAAAATCAGTGGCCCAAAATCAGCTGCCAAAAATCAGCTGGGGGCTGGCTGCTGATTCTTGGCCGCTGCTTGGATCAGGCCTGGTGGGCCCCTGGGGCCAGGTTCAGGGGGAGCCCGCCAGTTGATCCAGTTGTTCCTGGAGCAGCTCACGGCTCCAATGGGTGGTCACAAACACCTCCTGGGCACTATTGCCGCGGCGGGCCAGCAGCTTGTAACCGCCCAGGATTGGCGCGGACACCCTCAGCCTCAAGTTGGCGGCGCGCCCTTTTACGCGGCTGATCACAGCGGGAGTGACCGTGTCGATACCCGGCTGCTGGGCCAGTCGCCGCAGCAGGGGGATCAGCCCCTCCAGGTAGGTGCTGTGGGTGATCACCACCCGGCCCATGAGCTCTCCTAGGCGCGTTCAAGGGGGGCCATGGTCAGTCCCTCCACCAGTAGTTGTTGGTGATATAGCTCAGCCTGCTCCTGGGGCCCGCACCAGACCACGGCCGAGCCCTCGCCATCAATGCGGTGGGCCAGTTCCCAGGCGCGATCTGGCAGCATGCCCGGGATGTGCTTCACCAGGCAATCCACCACGTGCTGGAAGGTGTTCACGTCGTCGTCGAGCACCACCACCTTGAAGTTCGGGTAGGGCTGACGCAGCGTCCGGGACTCCCGCACGGCAGTGGGCGAGGCGTAGCTCACAAGGCGCGACGATCTCAATAGTGGATGAGCCTAGGTAAAGTCCTAAGACCTCGAAATCACCGCGCCATGCTGATCACCGTTGGCTGGGCTTCCCTCGCTGCTCTGTTCAGCTTCTCGATCGCCATGGTGGTCTGGGGACGCCACGGCGACGGCAGCATCAATTTCTGAGCCCTGGTCAAACCTGTTCGGCAGCGTCATCGTGGTTGAGTCGATCGTCGCCAGCGGCCCCACCAGCTCCCAGTTGCTCTCCTGGGTGGCTATCGGCCTACTTATTTTTGTGAGTGGAGGAGTGATCTATCTGTCCGCTGTTGACTGGCGCGATCGGCGCCGGCGCCAGGCGGCCAACTCCCCCCGCCGCCCATGAATCCGGCTTCCCCGGCCCAGTATTTGGTTCGGGAGCGGCTGGTTGACGTGGGGCAGGGGCGGGTTCCAGCTGCTGGGGTCTCCCGATCGACCCAGATCAACCAGCCCTTGCTATGAGCGGACTGGCTAAAGCCCCTTCAATTTCAGTGACCATGCCGCGTCTGCAGCTGCGGGCCACGGCCCTGGTCACTGCCCTACTGCTGCTGGCGCCAGCCCTGGTGCTCTGGCGGCTACCTAGGCCCAGGGCCCAGGGTTTGGCGCGGCTGCTGAGCGAGACGGCCCTGATCCAGAGTTTTGTCGCCAATCCGCTACGGCCGGTGCCCTCCCTGTGGCAACAGCGGCTGGGGCCCAGCCAGGCGCTACGCCAATGGCAGCGTCAACAGGGGCTTTGGTGGCAGTTCTGGGGCCGTGATGGAGACGCTGGCGCCTTCCTGGCCATTGCCGATCGCCCAGGCCCCGCCGCCGCTGCCCCGCCGCTGCCGCCAAATGCGCTGCGGGTTGATGATCTGCTGGTGTTGGCTCCCGATCCGCTCTCGCTGCGCCAGCTGTCGGATCAACTCAGGTCCAGCAGCCGCCAGCGCCAGGGCCTGGAGCGCCGCTGCCTGGAGCGGCTACAGCAGGGGCAAGCCGTCTACTGGAGCCCTTTGGGTCTCGCGGCGATCACTGGCCCCGTAGCGCCGTTTTTGCAGCACCTGCGCCAGGGCTGTCTCAGTCTCGCCACCGGTAGCGGTGCCCTGGAGCTGCCCGGCGCCCTGGAGCTGCAGGGAGAAGCCACGGCATTCACCGGTCTGCTGGCTGAGCCCCCCAGGGCAGGGCAGGGCCTTGCTCGGCCGGCTCCCCTGCCGCGAGGCATCGCCCTGGAGCTCTCCGGACCGCGCCTTGAGCCCTGGCTCCAGGGGCTGCTCAGCCGTCAGTTGATCCGCGAACCGCTGGCGGCCCGCTACGGCCTCGCCGATGGTGAGTTAAAGCTGCTGCAATCGGTTCCCTTCCAGCTGCGCTTGCGCCGAATCGCCAGCGGCGCTTTCCAATCTGGATTGGATTTGCAATTCATCCTGGGCAGCGAGCGCCAGGCCTGGGCCAAGCTGCTCGAGCGCCTGCGCCAGGGCCTACTGGATGGTGGCCTCCAGGAGACCGCCGCCAGGTTGGAGCCCGGGGGCGCCGCTGGTACCGGCGGATCTAACCGCCGCTTGCCCACAGCGAGCTTCTCACGGGAGGACGGCCAGGTGGTGGGGGGCTGGCGCTGGCTGGCGAGCCCAGGCGGCGATCCACAGCTGCTGCTGTTCCTGGGGAGCGAGCCGCTTGCCCCCTCAGCCGCCAGGATCGACTCAGGCCGGTTTCAGCTGCGGCTACGACCATCCGAATTGGATGGGTTGTCGCTGATTCCAGAGGGCCTGCCCCTGTTGGTGCGCAGGGCCACCAGCCTGGAGCTGGTGGCTACAGCGACCAGGGGTGAACCGCTCAGCCAGCTGACTGGACGCCTTCAGCTGCCGGTTCCAGCTGATCGCCTCCCGACTGGCCCTCGGACTGGCCCTCAGAATCGCTAGCCGTAGCGGCGGGCTGCTCGGCTTTTGGCGATTGTTGTTGCCGCTCGCGCTTGCGCCGTTCCGCCGCCACGGTCTCTTCCATCAACTCCACCGCCTGGGCCATCTTTTCCAGGTTGGTGACGTAGAGGCTCAGATCTCTGTCCAGCCGCTCCCGCAGCAAGCCCATGGCACTGCCCAGATCGTGGGCATAGCTCCGCAGGCTGAGCGGATCCATGCCATCGGCCCCCTGGGCCTGCTCCATCAGGCTGAGCAGCCCCACCGCCATCAGGCGCGAGTAATGGAAGTCTGGTCTGCGGATGCTGGCCAGGGCTAGCGCCAGCGGTTCAGGAGCGCCCTCCCCCTGGCGCTCCACCCATTGCTTCACCTCTTCGACGCTGTGATGGCCAATGGCGGCCACGGCCCCATCCCTTTGCTGCCGCAGGGCGGCAGCGTCATGGCCAGAGCAGCTGCAGAGAGCAGCCAGAAGCGGCTCCCGGTGATGGTCGGGCCGATAGCCGCGGGTAAAGCCGTCGAATACCTGGATCAAGCCGCAGGCAAACAGGGGATCGCTCTGAAATCCCTGTTGACGGCTCAAAAGATGCAGTTCCACCAGCAGCTCGTCCACCATCCGCCGGTAGAGGGGGGCCACCAGGAAGGGGAAGGCGCTATGGAAGGCGCGCTTGCTGTCGGCAACCGTGAGGGCGTCGCTCACGCGAGATACACCAAGTGATCAAGCGACCCTAGCGACTCGACCTCGGTAGGATCGTGGCTGAACCGCGCTTGCCCCTGTGTCGATGATCCCGATCGTGATCGAAGAGTCGGGCCGGGGCGAACGGGCTTTTGACATTTACTCGCGCCTATTGCGCGAGCGAATCATCTTCCTGGGGGAGCCCGTAACCGCCGAGTCGGCCAACCGAGTGGTGGCTCAATTGCTATTTCTGGAGGCGGAAGACGCCGACAAAGACATTTTTCTGTACATCAATTCTCCCGGCGGTTCGGTCTACGACGGCCTCGGCATCTTCGATACGATGCAGCACATCAAGCCAGACGTGCAAACGGTGTGTCTGGGCCTGGCCGCCTCGATGGGGGCCTTCTTACTTACCGCCGGCGCCAAGGGCAAGCGCAGCAGCCTCACCCATTCCCGGATCATGATCCACCAACCCCTCGGTGGTGCCCGGGGTCAGGCCAGTGACATCCGCATCCAAGCCGACGAAATTCTCTACCTCAAAAAGAAGCTCAACCAAGAACTCTCCGATCGCACCGGCCAGCCCCTCTCCCGAGTGGAGGAGGACACCGATCGCGACTTCTTCATGTCCCCCAGCGAAGCAGTGGCCTATGGCCTGATCGATAAGGTGATCGAAAAGCGCCCGATTAGAGCTGTGTGAGCCAGGCTGTGTAAGCCGAGCTGTATGAGCCAATTCATGCAGCTAATTCTTGTAGCTAATTCTCTTACTCTGACTGCCGGAAGCCAACCAAGGCATTTTTTTAGGGAGGATCTGAAAAACCCCAACAACGCCCAATGGATCCCCGATACCGCATGTATTTCAGCTGGCTGAAGCAGTGAAATGGCGGCTGTTCAGAGCCCACCAAGATGCCTTGATTGACTTGCTGGTTTATTGGCTTGATTCAGTTATTGCCTATCAGCTATAAAGCGCTGCTGGAGAGCTAGGTTAATTCCGTTACGCGGAATGCGCCGCTGGATAGTTAAGCAAGCTCTGAATAGCCGAGGCAAGCCCAATGGAGGTCTGATGTCGCAAAGGCTCTCAGCTGGTTGTGGCGGCAAAATCGCCGTTATTCTGAGCTTCCTTAGGTTAAATCAGTGGTTCAGTTCAAAGTTGACTGTATTTTCTAATGAGTGAGCCGGAGTAAGAAATGTGAACCACAATGAAAGCAAAGCTGACTATGGATGTCATCTATTTTGTGATCTTTCCCAACCGAGGACCTCTGGGAAATCAGAGGTCCATTGGCAGTGGCTAGGATTTTCCTAGGGATTCCCTGGCAAAAAACTAATTTATTGCCTCGGAAGGGGTAAGAGTTTTTTCGCTGGCTTTTTCGTCATCTCCGAGGAATGGGGAAAATCTCTCCTTCTCGGGAATAGTGGCGAACTCGCTCACGATTGCCCGCAGTTCTTCGCCATCGAGGCTTTCCTTTTCGATCAGCAGTTCCACCAATCGATCCATGCAGGCGCGGTGCTGGCGCACCAGCTCAACGGTTGAGGCGTAGCAGCTAAGCACAATGTGGCGTACGGCCTCATCCACCCGGGCGGCGGTGGCATCGGAGCCATCGCTGCGGGTCATCAGGTCGCGGCCAAGAAATACTTCCTGGCTGCCGGCATCAAGAGACATCTGCCCCAACTCGCTCATGCCAAAGCGGGTGACCATCTGGCGGGCGATCGAGGCCACCTGTTGGATGTCCCCGCCGGCACCGGTGGTTACCTCGGCATAACCGAAAACCACATCTTCGGCGGCGCGACCGCCGAGGGCACCCATGATCCGGGCCCGCAGTTGGGCTCGGCTCACCAGCATTTGATCCTCATCGGGGGAGAACCAGGTGAGCCCTTGGGCCTGGCCACGGGGAATGAGAGTTACCTTCTGCACTGGATCGTGGGCTTTAATCAGCGTGCCCACCAGGGCATGCCCCACTTCGTGATAGGCGATCAGGCGCTTGCTGCGACCGTCGGTGAGCGGTTTGCCCTCCATGCCGGCAATCACCCGATCGACGGCATCGTCGATTTCACTCAAGGAGGTGGCCTCCTTGCGGCGGCGGGCGGTGAGGATTGCCGCCTCATTGAGCAGGTT
>CANHSW010000167.1 GCA_947463165.1 Cyanobacteriota bacterium | reverse complement strand
GCCCAGCCCTCGCCCCCCCGCCAGTGATCCCCAGACCGGCAAGGGCCCGGCGGGGCAGCCAGCAGCCCCGGGGTTGCTGGCCCGCTTGCGGCTGGCCGCCGCCGAATTGCGGCTGGCCGCCGCCGATCTGGCCGGAGCCTGGATCTTTTATTCGGTTTTGCCGGCCTGGCCGCTGCTGCAGCCGCGCTTTGAGCGCATCGCCCGCTTTGCCCCCCTGATCGGCCTGCTGCTGGGAGGCCTGCAGGGGTTGCTCTGGTGGCTGGGCGCCGGCTGGCTGCCCGAGACGGCCCGACTAGCCCTGGTGTTGGCCTTGGGTTTAGCCCTCAGCGGCGGCCTGCATAGCGATGGCGCCATGGATACCGCCGATGGCTTGGCGGCCGGCGATCGGGCCCTGGAGGCCATGGAGGACAGTCGGGTGGGGGCGGCTGCGGTGCAGGTTTTCGCGCAGCTGCTGTTGTTGCGGCTGGCGGGCCTGGCGGCCCTGGCGGTGCTGCCGGCGGCGGCGGTGGCGATGGCCCTGGTTTGGACGGGCGGCGTGGCGCGGCTGGCGCCGCTGCTGGCCATGGAGGCCTACCCCTACCTGCGCGACCAGGGCACGGCGGGCTTTCACCGCAGGCACTGGCGCGGCCTGGGCCGCGAGCTCCTTCCTGCCGCCCTGGCGGCCCCGGCGGCCCTGGCGGCCCTGCTGGGCAATTGGCCCGGTGGCTCGGCCCTGGCGGCCGCGGCCCTGGCCCTGGTGCCGGCGGTTGCTGTGCCCCATTGGCTGGGGCGCAGGCTGGGCGGCCACAGCGGCGATAGCTACGGGGCCTGCGTGGAGTGGAGCGAGGCCCTGGGGCTGCTGCTCATGGGCCTGGTGGCCCGGGCGGCAGCCTGAGGCGAAAGGCGTTGCCCGCGGCGGGCAGCTCCGGGGCGGCGGCCGCCGGCGGGATCAGCAGTTCCAACTCACCTCCCAGGGAGCGGGCCAGGTCCCGGGCCAGGGCCAGCCCCAGACCTGTGCCAGGCAGGTCCGCCCCCTGGCTGCCCCGGATGCCCCGCTCGAAGATCAGCTGGCGTTCGGCCTCTGGGATCGGGCTGCCGCCATCCCACACCGTCAATTGCCAGCCGCCCTGGTGATCGCCGCCGCAGTGCAGGCCCACCGCAACGCCCTGGCGGCTGTAGCGGAAGGCGTTCTCCAGCAGGTTGGCCAGGATCTCGGCCACGGCGCCGCTGTCGCCCCGCCAGTCGGGCAGAAGAGAGGGCTGTTGCCAGGGGCGTCCCTGCAGGGCGGCGGTGGCGGCGGCGCGGCTGGTCAATGGCTCCAGGGCCCCTGGCAGGGCCGAACTGGTGCCTGGGGCCAGGGGCGGCAGCAGCAGGGGGATCGGCGCGTTGGCCGCATCTGGCAGCGATTCCGGTTCGCCGAGGCGATCGAGCGCATCCAGGTAGCGATTGATCTGCTCTTGTTCGCCCAACAAGCCCTCCACCAGGGAGCGGTTGGGGTTGCCGGCTTCCAGTCGGCGCAACAACAGCTGAGCGAAGGTGCGCAGCGCCGCCAGGGGGTTGCGCAGTTGGTGCAGCAGCAGCTGCAGTTGCTCGCGCTGTTGCTGCAGCTCCGCCTGCAGTTGTTGCCGTTCCAGATCCAGGCAGAGGGCCTGGGTGAGGCAGAGGGCGACCGCCTGCAATCTCTGGCGCAGGGGTAGCGGCCAGGGGAGGGTGGCGGTTTCCACCTGCAGGGCGCCCAGGAGCACGTCTTCGTGGCGCAGGGGCAGCCAGCGGCGCGCCTCGGCGGGCTGGCGCAGGGGACTGTCGGGGCCCACCGTGGGCAGGGCCAAACCATCGCTGGGCCACTGGCCGATCGGTACCAGGTCGGGGGTGGGACCGGCCCCCGGTTGGGCCACGTAGACGATCAGGGAGCGCAGATCATCCCTGTCGGCGAACTGGGCCAACTGAAAGCTCAGCAGGGTCAGGAACCGCTTGGAGACTGGCATCTTGGCCGCTCAGGCCCAGCAGGTAAAAAAAGTTTTCCCAGGGGCGTGAGAAATCCGAGAAAAAGTCTTAAGATGTCGGTATCGGCCAATACTTCGCAGCTCGCGAGCGGCCGGCCAGGCATGCAGCCCTGTGCGAAGCCAACATTGCGTTTTCACGCTTTTGAGGCTACAGCAGAGGCAGTTGCGTCCTGCTGAAGCCTATCGATCCGCCTTGGCGGATCGAGTCAAGCGATCCGCTTTTGCGGATCTAGCTAAGCGATCCGCCTTGGCGGATCGAGCTAAAGGCTTTTGGCATCCCCTCCCCCCCGCTCTCGGGCGCCAGAAAGGTCGGGCTTTACTCGCCCTTTCTGGTTGTTCGGAAGGCTTCGCCGCCGGTCTGGCTCCTGCCGCACCCTGGCTTTACTCGTCCCCACTCTTCCTCCCTGACGGGAGTATTTCCATGTCCAAGAAGCGCAAGCGGATCAGCCGTCGTCGCCTGGCTGGCCAGCGGGTGCTCGCCCATGTGGCCACCCACAATCTGGAGACCGGCTCCCACAAGCCCGTCACCGCCGCCCGCCGCTATATCGCCGAAAACGGCCTGATGGCGCCGGCGATCCTGAATGTGCGCCGCAACGAGCACACCACCGATCGCTTTTTCTGGGGTGAGAAGGGCCTGTTCAGTGCCCAGTACGCCGAGGAAAACCACTTCCTGTTCCCCTCCCTGCGCGAGATCGTTGACCGCATTGGTGAGGAGGTGCTGTTCGAGGGCCTCGAAGCGCTGGCTGCCGATGATTGGGAAGAGATGGAAGAGTACGAGTACGCCTTTGTGTGAGCGGCTTGATTGTGTGAGCGGATCGGTCAACTGATTCGCGTAACTGACGCATTCAGCTGATTCGCGTAACTGACGAGTTCAGCTGACTAGCTCAAGTGACTAGCTCAAGCGATTCGGGCAAGTGAGTTCGCCAACTGGTTGAGCAGCCCATGGGCGCCGCTGATATCAGCGACTCCCGTGGGCTTCCCTCATGGTTAGCCTAGGCAGGCGCCTACGAAGTTGGCGATGCTGGGCAGTACGGCAGGGTCGATCGTGTGGCCGCCCTCAAAGGGCAATAACTGGGCGCTGCCACCACCGCTTATCAGTCGCTTGCGGGCTTCCTCGCTGGCGGCGAAAGGCACCACCGGGTCCTGTTGGCCATGGCTGAGCAGCACGGGCGGCAGCGGCTGTGTCGCGGTGGCCTGGGGTAGCCAGCCCTCGTGGGGATAGCCGCTGCAGGCCACGATGCCGGCCACCGGTAAACCGCTGGCCACATCCAGGGCCATGGCGCCACCTTGGGAGAAGCCCAGCACCACCGTGCGGCCCAGGGGCACGCTGCTGGCCAGCAGCTCCAGTCGCTGGCGCAGGGCCGCCCGGGCGGCTGGCAGCTGGCTCCAGTCGATCGGTTGCAGGCCATACCACTGGCGGCCAACCCCCAGCGGGTGGGCTTCTGGGGCCTGCAGGGCCACCACGCTCAGCTCTGGGCCCACCAGCATTTCCCCCAAATCGAGCAGGTCATGGGCATCGGCGCCCCAGCCGTGCAACAGCACCAGCCGGGCTGCGGCGCCGGTGGGCCCCAATTGGAGCAAATCGGCTTGGTCAGACAGATCGGGGCCAGCCTGATCGGGGCCAGTCTGGTCGGGGCCAGTTTGGTCGGGGTTGGTGAGGTTCATGGCCGCTAGGAGGTCCCTGCGTAGGTTGGCGCTCTGCCTTCCGATGCAGCAGCCATGGCCCCCACCGCCCTACTTAGCGTGTCGCAAAAAGAGGGATTGGTGCCGCTGGCCCAGGGGCTGCTGGAGGCCGGCTATCGGCTGATCTCCAGTGGTGGCACGGCGGCGGCGCTGCAGGCTGCTGGTTTGCCTGTAACAAAGGTAGCCGAGTACACCGGTGCGCCCGAGATCTTGGGCGGCCGGGTGAAGACGCTCCACCCCCGCATTCACGGCGGCATCCTGGCCCGGCGGCAGGATCCTGGTCACCAGGCGGATCTGGCGGCCCAGCAGATCGATCCGATCGATGTGGTGGTGGTGAACCTCTATCCCTTCCGCGAGACGGTGGCCGATCCGGCGGTGGACTTCGAGGTAGCTATTGAGAACATCGATATCGGCGGGCCGGCGATGCTGCGGGCCGCCGCGAAAAACCATGCCGACGTGGCGGTGCTCACCGCCCCCAGCCAGTACGGCCCCTTCCTGGAGGCCCTCCAGGCCGGTCAGGTGGATGCGCGGTTGCGCCGTTCTTTAGCCCTGGCGGCGTTCCAGCACACCGCTGCCTACGACGCGGCGATCAGCGGCTGGTTGGCCAGCCGGCTGGAGCCCCCTGCTGGCGGCGAGCCGCCGGCGGCGCCCCTGCGGCTGGAGCTGCCCGCCCGCCAGGTCCTGCGCTATGGCGAAAATCCCCACCAGGGCGCCAGTTGGCATAGCGCCGAGGCCGCCGGCTGGGGCGGCGCGATCCAGCTGCAGGGCAAGGAACTCAGCTACAACAACCTGATCGATCTCGACGCCGCCCTGGCCACGGTGCGCGAGTTTGGCTACGGACCCGGCGCCCAGCCCGCCGCCGTGGTTGTGAAGCACACCAATCCCTGCGGCTTGGCCACCGGCGA
Source organism: Cyanobacteriota bacterium (assembly GCA_947463165.1). Lineage (GTDB taxonomy): Bacteria > Cyanobacteriota > Cyanobacteriia > PCC-6307 > Cyanobiaceae > UBA5018. Next base: position 968 of record CANHSW010000167.1, on the reverse strand, counting down.
CGATGGCGCCCATGCCCTGGGCCGCGCCCTCGATGCCGATCGGGTGTCGGCCTTTGGCGGCATCGTGGCGCTCAACGGGGCGGTGGATCTGGCCAGCGCCGAGCAGCTCTGCGGCCTGTTTCTGGAATGCGTGGTGGCGCCGCAATTCACGGTCGAGGCCCTCCTGAAGCTGGCAGCCAAGCCCAACTTGCGCCTGCTGGAGCTGGCTCCTGAGGCCATCGCCCGCGCCCCCCGGCAGCAGCTGCGCAGCCTGCTGGGGGGGGTGCTGGTGCAGGAGCTGGACGATCAGCCCGTGCAGGAGCAGAGCTGGCAGGTGGTGAGCGAGCGCCAGCCCACGGCCCAGGAGCTGGAGGATCTGCGCTTCGCCTGGAAACTGGTGCGCCATGTGCGCTCCAACGCCATCGCCGTGGCCCGAGCTGGCCAGAGCCTGGGGGTGGGGGCGGGTCAGATGAACCGGGTGGGATCCGCCAAATTGGCCCTGGAGGCCGCGGCGGAACGGGCCCGGGGGGCGGTGTTGGCCAGCGATGGCTTCTTCCCCTTCGATGACAGCGTGCGCCTGGCCGCCAGCCATGGCATCACGGCCTTGATCCAGCCAGGCGGCAGCCTGCGGGATGGCGACTCGATCGCCGCCTGCAACGAGCTGGGCTTGGCGATGGTCTGCACCGGTCGCCGCCACTTCTTGCACTGAAGCCCCGCTGCCCCTGGGGTTGTTCGATTGTCAATTGGCCCCGGGCTGAACGGCACCGGGGGCGGGATGAGCTGTAGCTTCGCCAAGCTGCCCGTTCCCCGCCCAGCACCGCGCCATGCCCGAGTCGCTCGCTTACAACCTCAACTTTCTGCATCCCCTGTTGATGTGGGGATTGCTGGCCCTGTCGGGATACGGCATGTTCCTGGGGATCAAGGCCAAGAAGACCCGCACGGCTGATGCAGAAGCGCGCAAGCCCCTGATCAAGGGTCAGTTCGCCAAG
>CANHSW010000166.1 GCA_947463165.1 Cyanobacteriota bacterium | reverse complement strand
GAACAGCTGGCGCTGCTGCGCCGTCGCCTGGCCGACGACCTCACCGAAGCCCCCACTGCCACTACGAAGCAACTCAGCCAACGCTGGCAGCAGTGGCAGGCGGAACTGCGCCAGCAGGCGGTGCGCGCCATGGCCAGTCCCTATGTGCAATTGCCCTATGAGGGGGTGCTGCAGCCCGTGGCCGACACCCTGGTGCGCAGTAGCACCCTGGAGCTGGAAGATCCCGAATTTCCCGACCCCCAGCCGATGCTGGCCAGCCTGGTGTTGGGGCGGCCCCTGGTGGTGGCGGGTCAGCTGCTGGCGCCTGACGAACCCCAGGCGGTGCTGCATCTGGAGCTGCTGGTGACCAACTGGCTGTTGCGCACCGCTGAACTAATCGCCCTAGAGGTGCTCAGCTGCAGCAGTAGTTGGCCCGAGCTGCGGCGCTATCTGCTCAGGCCTGACCTGCTGCCCACCCGCAACCTGGAGCGGTTGCGCAACCAACTGATTGCCCAGCAGCGCTGGAGCCTCTGGTTTGAGCGACCCGTGGCCCTCTATGAGAGCCGTCGCACCCTGCTCAGCCTCAGCGGCGGCCAGATTCAAATCAACAGCCTCACCGAGCCCCGGGATGCCGAGCTGCGCCAGCTGGGCTGGTTGCAGCAATTGGTCACCCTGATGCTGGAAACCCGCGACGCCCTTGGCCCCCAGTTGCGTCGCCTGATCAAGGCCGCTGGCGATCTGGTTGGCATGCTGCTCACCCGGGTGATCGGCCAGGCCATCGGCCTGGTGGGCCGCGGCATCCTGCAGGGGATGGGCCGCAGTCTCGGCAAGGGCTGAGGCTGGCGATGATGGAGGGCTTGAGGGCTCACAATGGCCCCATCCGCGCCCCTTCCGTTGCCCCTCGCCCAGAAACCGCAGGCCCCCTTGCCCCTGGAGCCGAGCCTGGCGGCGAAGCCCTGGCGGCCAGGCGCCCTTAAAGGAGTGGTGAGCAGGCTTTACCTGCGTGCTGCACCTTTGGTTGCCAGGTTGCCGGGAATGCTGATGGCCCTGCTGATGGCGTGGGGCCTTGCTCTGGCAGCCGAGCCAGCCCAGGCTGCGCTCAACACCAATAGTTACGACGGCAATATCTATGCTCTCTACGCCGGCAATGGCTCCCTGGTGCCACCCCGCAACAGCCTCGCCCAAACCCTGGCGGCCCATCGCCCGGCTGCACTGATTTTTTATCTCGACGACGACTCGTCTAGCAAGCAGTTCGCTCCGGTGGTATCAGAATTGCAACGCCTATGGGGAAACAACATCGAGCTGATACCCATGGTGAGCGATCCCTTGCAAAATCGCCCTGATGCTGGTAGCAGCGATCCGGCCCACTACTGGAAAGGGCTGGTGCCCCAGGTGGTGGTGTTGGGCAAGGCCGGTGAAGTGCTGCTCGATGCCAGTGGCCAGGTGCCGCTGGAAAAGATCAATGAGGCCATCAGTAAGGCTACGGGCATTCCCCTGCCCGAGGGTTTCCTGCAGAGCAGCACCCAGAGCTTTAACGAACTCAATTCAGAAGTAGTTAGCCGATGAGCAGCGGCGGCATGCGCACCGAACAAGACAGCATGGGGCCCTTGCCGGTGCCCGCGGAGCACTACTGGGGCGCCCAGACCCAGCGGTCCCTGCATTTCTTCCCCTATGGCCAGCTGATGCCCGTGGAGATGGTGCATGCCTTTGGCCAGCTCAAGGCAGCCTGCGCTGAGGTGAATCGCGATCTGGGCAAGCTCAGTCCAGCTGTGGCGGAGTTGATCGTGGCTGCGGCGGAAGAGGTGGCCAGCGGTGCCCTGGATGCTGAATTCCCGCTCAAGGTATGGCAGACGGGATCGGGTACCCAAACAAATATGAACGTGAATGAGGTGATCGCCAACCGGGCGATTCAGGCCTCAGGAGGGGTGTTGGGCAGCAAGCATCCAGTGCATCCCAACGACCACGTAAATCTCAGCCAATCGAGCAACGACACCTTCCCAGCGGCGCTGCATGTGGCGGTGGCCATCGAGCTGGAACGGGCCCTGGTGCCATCTTTGCAGGCGTTGATTGCTTGCCTCCAGGCCAAGGCGGAGGCCTTTGCCGGCATCGTCAAAATTGGCCGCACCCACCTGCAGGATGCGGTGCCGCTGAGCTTGGGTCAGGAATTCAGTGGCTACGGCGCCCAGCTGGAGCTGGGGTTGCAGACCCTGCGGGCCGCCTTGCCCCAGGTGCTGCAGCTGGCGATCGGTGGAACGGCGGTGGGTACCGGTTTGAATGCGCCGCCAGGTTTTGGTGAGGCGGTGGCCGCCCGGTTGGCGGAGCGCATCGGCTTGCCGTTCGGCAGCGCCAGCAACAAATTCCAGGCCCTGGCTGGCCATGAGCCCCTGGCGGCCACCCATGGCGCCCTCACGGTGCTGGCCGGTTCCCTGTTCAAATTGGCCAATGACATTCGCTGGTTGGCCAGCGGGCCGCGCTGCGGCCTGGGGGAACTGCTGATCCCAGAAAACGAACCGGGCTCGTCGATCATGCCGGGCAAGGTGAATCCCACCCAATGCGAGAGCCTCACCATGGTGGCGGTGCAGGTGATGGGCAACAATACCGCCGTGCAAATGGCCGCCAGCCAGGGGAATTTTGAGTTGAATGTATTCAAACCCCTGATTGCCCACAATTTGCTGGAGAGCATCGCCCTGTTGAAAGGGGCCTGCGACGGTTTTCGCCAGTTCTGCCTGGAGGGTCTCCAGCCCAATCAAAGCCGCATTCAACAGCTGCTAGAGCAGAGCTTGATGCTGGTGACGGCGCTAACCCCAGCCATCGGCTACGACCAGGCCTGCGCCATCGCCAAGCATGCCCACCATCAGCAACTCAGCCTCAAACAGGCGGCCCTTGATCTAGGCGCCATCAGCGCAGAAGAGTTTGATCGCTGGGTGAAACCGGAGCTGATGATTTAAGTGGTGATGGTGTGAGCCGATGGGGTTGATCGCAGCAAGCAGACCTGCAATGAGCCCTGCAATGAGCACTTCATTCAACCCTGCGATCAGCCTGGCAGCACCACCCTATCAATTACATGCACTATGCCGTTGTCACAGGCAATATCGGCCGTTACCACCGTGGCGTTCTTTACTTCAAACGGATCGGCCCGGCGAATTGGCAGCGGCGCCCCCTCCAGGCTGGACCATTCGGGCTGCTCCAGCAGGGATTGACGTGAAAGGGCACCCACCAGCACGTGATATTTCAAAATTCGCGCCAGTTGGGGTGGGTTGTCCACCAGGGTTTGCACCGTGCCTGGGGGCAGGGCGGCAAAGGCATCGTCTACGGGGGCAAACACGGTGAAGGGTCCAGGGCCCTCCAGGGCCGAAGTAAGCCCAGCGGCCTCTACGGCAGTGAGCAGGATGTTGAATACCCCTGCTGATTTAGCGGTTTCCAGAATTGTTGCCATGGGTGATAACTATGATTGGATGGGTAATTTTCAATCTATGGGACTGCGCCAAGGAGATTGGCAATTTGCGGCAACAAGCTTATAGGCAATAAGCTTTTCGGTCGTGATTTAGGTCAAAGAATGTGTCGGTGGTAGTATTTTAGTGATGGTTCTTGGGCAATGGTTTTTAACGATAATCGGCGGTTTGGATTTGGGGTAGGCGCGCTTCTGGGCAGAGGAAGCGGTCCATCTGGGCTTCAAAGAACTGACGATTTGCCAGCAAATGGGTTGGATCAGTGTCGTCTAGGGGATAGAGCAGGGCGCAGCGCAGGGCCTGGATTACCGCCGAGGTAACATTATACATTGAGCGCTGAAAAGTGACGCCAAGTTGGATAAGTTGATCGCCCTCGCCGCGCTTGTGCTGCTTATATATTTCCTGCAGTTCAGCCGGCAGGAAATGAATCATATCTTGCATTAGTAGAGTTGGTGGTATGCCGGCTGAGCCCACTGGAAAGACATCGGCATAGAGGATTCCATAGATAAAATCCTTCTGCACAGCGGGCACTTGCCCCGCCTGGGCATTGTAACTCTTGGTGCCACGAAATGGAGCAGTGCGATAGAAAACTGCTTCTACATAGGGTAGTGCTGCTTCGTAGAGCCAGGTAAAACCCTCGCTTTTTGGGATAATCTCATGGCACTCACCATTGATGAATACATGGTGATAGATCGGCCTGCCGGCTACGGCGAAGATGCCGTTTACCAGGAAGTTCATCGCGTCCGGTACCCCCTTGAAGCCACCCTCTTCGTAGATGTCATTCATCTCGAAGAATACCGGAGCCATCACCTCCCAAAATAAACCCAGATTAGCATAGTAGCTGAGCTGTTTAACCTTCTCCAGCATCATTTCTGGGAACAGTTTGTAGAGTCCCAGCATTAATGGATTGCCTTTGAAATATGCCCGGATCGCTTTGTCAGCATTGGCCCTGTAGGCATCGCTATCTAAATAGTCATTAAAGCGACCTCCCATGCCCTGGTGCCAAAACATGGCCTGCATGCAGGCCTCGGCAAATTCCATATTTATCCGATCATGCCAGAGATGATGCAGTATTTTTGGCATGGCGGTGGTTTCACCGCGGGCCATGAACTCCAAAAGCTCTGGATGGGCTTTTTCACCACCGCGCCAGATCCTTAATTTAGATTGATCACCGGAGTAAGAATTAGGACGATCCAGATATTCCTGGGAAATAAAATACTTAAAAGCAGGCAGGGGATCCAGGAAGACCTGCTCGGCTATGTAAAGGAGATTTCGCCAGTAAAAATCCATTGGCACGGCATAAGCCTTGTAGATGCCAATGATCTGGGTGAGGTTCTCTGCGGAGTCTGGAAGCATCGAGCCGCCAGCTTCTAGTCGATGAATAATATCGGCATAGGGATGATTGGAAGGCGGAATTAAAGGCTCGGCAGCTGTATCTGTGGCAGCAACTGTGGTGGGGGTCATGCGGACAGCTCCAAGGCGGTGGAATCAGAGGCGGGGGCAGTAGCTGCCAGCAGCGGTGCCACAAGTGGCTGGTTTTGTCTTAGGGCTAAGCCGGCGGTGCTCAGCTCGCTGAATCCGGTGATCGTTTGGGGCCAAATGCCGGCCAAGATCACTAGGCCAGTGAGCACAACTGCCGGCAGCCGTTCAGGCCAAGTTGTGCTAATCCAGTCGGCTTTATCATTGTCCAAACGCCCGAAACCAACTCTGTTGAATAGGCGTACCGCCACCACGGCGGTGAGGCCAGAGGCCACCAGACAGATGAGAGTGGGCCAGGGAAATGCCTCCCAGCTACCTTCAAAAACCAGCAATTCGGCAACAAAACCGGCCAGGCCCGGCACCCCAGCTGCGGCCATCAGCCCTAGCAAAAACAGCCCCATGGTGAAGGGCAGGCCGCGGTAGGGATTCATTAGGCCAGAGAGCTCTGCGATCGCTGCGGTGCCGGTGCGGCGTTCGATAACCCCCACCAGGCAAAACAGCAAGGCGATGATTAGGCCATGGGCCAACATTTGAGCCACCACTCCCTGCAGACTCAATGGTGTAGCGGCCGCTAGGGCAAGGGCCAGCAGTCCCATGTGGCCGAGCGAGCTGTAGGCCACCAGTCGCCGTAGATCGGTTTGGGCTATGG
>CANHSW010000165.1 GCA_947463165.1 Cyanobacteriota bacterium | reverse complement strand
TCCGGCAGATCGGGCACCAGCGGCGAGGTGTTCCAGGTGGGAGCCTGCACCGGAGCCGGCGCCGCAGGCTCTGAGCGCGGTGCAAAGCTGCCTCGGCCCGGGCCGGGGGCAGGGGCGGTGCCGTAGGCGGAGTTGGCCAGGGAGGCTTGGGGTGCCGCTGGCGCCGCAGCCGCGGGGGCGGTGGCATCGGCCGCCGCGAGCGGATGCAAGCGGCTGAGGGTGAACTCAGCTCGCTTTTCCTTGATCCCGTCCTTGCGGGTCACCGTATTGATCCGCAGCCGACCCTCAATCACCAGGCGCTGGCCCACCTGCACCCGATTTTGCAGATCCTGAGCCAGATTGCCCAGGCCCACCACCTTGAGCTGACCCGGCGGCTCATCTGGCCTGAGGCCATCGAAGCGCACGGCCATCTCGGCGATTGGCATCTGGTTGTCCTGGGTGTAGCGCACCTGGGGAGCCTCCAGCACATCCACCTCCAGCAAACAGTGATTCACGCCCCGCTCCTGCAATCCCTCCCCCCATCCTGATGCACGACCCCGCCGGGCGCCAGCGATTGCGGCTGTGGCTGATTGCCGGCACCGGCGAGGGCCCGCGACTTGCCAGCCAGCTACTGGAGCGGGGTTGGCGGTTGGAGGTGAGCGTGGTTAGCGAGGCGGCCAGCCTTGCCTATCGCGCCCATCGGCGCCAGCGCCTGCTGGTAGGTGCCCTGGCCGGTAGCGAGGCCATCCGCCAGCGGTTGGCGGCGGCGGCGCTGGAGGGCCAGCCCTATGCCGCCGTGGTGGATGCCAGCCATCCCTTTGCCAGCCAGATCAGTCACCAACTAACTGCAGCACTGCAACAGAAAGCCCAGCCGCTGCTGTTGCGGCTGGTGCGGCCCCTGCTCAGCAGCCCAGCCGATCGACTGCTGGTGAATTTGAAGGCTCTGGCCCACCACCGCCTGGCCGGCCAACGGCTGCTGCTGGCGATTGGCGCCCGCCAACTGGCCGAGGCGGTGGCCCTCAGCCCCGGAGCCCTGCACCACGCCAGGCTGCTGCCAAACCCCGAGGCGCTGCAGCGGGCGATGGCGGCGGGGATCGCGCCCCAGCGGCTGGCCCCCCTCAGGCCCGGTGGCAGCGGCGAAGCGGCGCTACTGGCCGCCCTGCTGCGCCGCTGGCGCATCGATGCGATCCTCTGCCGCCAATCGGGCGGCATCACCGAAACTCTCTGGCGTCAGCTGGCGGCCAGCCAGGGCTGCGAACTGCTGCTGCTGCAGCGGCCCACCGATCCAGCGGGGATGACGGGCCTGGCAGAGGCCGAACTGCTCGCCCAACTTGAGCAGCTGCGCGGGCAGCTGCTGGCGCAGCTGCCGGGGGCCTAGGCGGCCTGGTGGTGAGAGGCCACCAGCTCCCGCAAGGACTGTTGGGGCCGCGGGCCCAGTTGGGTAACCACCTGGCCGGCACAGAGGGAGCCGAGTTCACCGCAGCGGGCCAAATCCTGCCCCTGGGTATAGGCGTGTAAAAAACCGGCCGCATAGAGATCGCCGGCCCCGGTGGTATCTACCAGCTCCCCCAGCCGCACGGCGGCGATGCTGATCGTCTGGTCGCCACAAAGAATTAAAGAGCCCTGCTCACTGCGGGTGAGCGCTGCGATGCGGCAGCGACCGCGCACCTGGGTAAGCGCCGCTTCAAAGCTGTCGGTTTGATATAGCGAACATATCTCCGTCTCGTTGGCAAACAGGATGTCCACGTGGCCATCCACCAGCTCCTGGAAGCTGTCGCGGTGGCGTTCCACGCAGAAGGCATCCGAGAGACTCAACGCCACCTCGCCGCCATGGGCGCGGGCCACCTCAGCGGCGGCGATGAAGGCCCGCTTGGCGGCTTCGCTATCCCAGAGATAGCCCTCCAAATAGAGAAGTTTTGCCTGGGCCACCAAATCCAGATCCAGATCGGCCGGATCCAACCCCACCGAGGCCCCCAGGTAGGTGCACATGGTGCGCTGGGCATCGGGGGTCACCAGGATCAAACAGCGGGCCGTGCTGGGCCCACTGCTGGCGGCGGGGGTATCAAAGCGGGCACCCACCGAGCGAATGTCATGGGCAAAGATGGCCCCCAGCTGGTCATCGCGAACGCGGCCAATAAATCCAGCCCTACCACCCAATTGGGCGATGCCGGCCAAGGTATTGGCAGCCGAACCGCCGGAGGTCTCCAAGCCGGGGCCAACGCTGGCGTAAAGCAGCTCGGCTTGCCGCTCATCCACCAGGGCCATGGTGCCCTTATGGAGGCCATGCTCGTGCAGGAAGCCCTCGTCGGCCTGCACCAGTACATCAACGATGGCGTTGCCGATGCCAACGACATCAAAGCGCTTCTCAGCTGGGCTGGTCATGAAGGGAGCGGAAGATCACGGTTACTGAGCCAGGCTGCTACCTCGGCGGACTGGCGACGCCGGCTAAGCAGATGGCGCTGGCGGCAGATGGCACTCAGACGCTGAGCAGGGCCCGTTTGGGGCCGTGGATCGGGTCTTCCACCACGATCGTTTGATCCCGATCAGCCCCCAGGGAGACGATCGCGATCGGCACCTCCATCAGATCGGCCAGGAAGCGCAGGTAGCTCATCGCCGTGGCGGGTAAATCCTCGAGGGCACGGCAATCGGCCGTGGAGGTCTGCCAGCCGGGCAATGCCTCATAAATTGGCTTGCAGCGGGCAAAGTCGTCTGCGCTGCTAGGGAAGTACTCGATGCGCTGGCCGTCTAGCTCATAGGCCACGCAAACCTGAATCTGATCGAGTTCATCGAGCACGTCGAGCTTGGTGATCGCCAGGCAATCCAAACCATTCACCTGCACCGCATAGCGACCGATCACGCCGTCAAACCAACCGCAGCGGCGGCGGCGGCCTGTGGTGGTACCGAACTCGCCACCCCGGTCGCAGAGATGGTCGTTGAGGCTGCCCTGCAACTCGGTGGGGAAGGGCCCCTCACCAACTCTGGTGGTGTAGGCCTTGGCCACGCCGATCACCCGATCGATCAGGGTGGGGCCCACGCCGGCGCCGATGCAGGCCCCGCCACTCACCGGATTGGAGGAGGTGACATAGGGGTAGGTGCCGTGGTCTAGATCGAGCAGGGTGCCCTGGGCCCCCTCAAACAAGATGTTCTTGCGGGCCCGGGCGGCCTGATGGATGGCCCTGGTGCAGTCCACCACGTGGGGGGCCAGGCGCTGGCCGTAGCCGATGTATTCGGCCACGACGCTGTCGAAATCCAGCGGTTCGAGGCCGTAGAGCTTTTGCAAAATCTCGTTCTTCTCGGCCAGCGGGCCGGCGAGGCGATCGCGCAGCAGCGCCTCATCGAGGATGTCGAGGATGCGAATGCCGTTGCGTTGCGACTTATCGGCGTAGGTGGGGCCGATGCCCCGGCCGGTGGTGCCGATGCGCCGATCGCCCCGCTGCTGTTCCATGGCCAGGTCGAGCAGCCGGTGGTACGGCATGGTCACGTGGGCCGTGGAGGCCAGCCGCAGACCCTGAATGCCGATGCCATTGGCGGCCAGCATGTCCAGCTCGGTCAGCATCACCTTCGGGTCGACCACCGTGCCAGAGCCGATCAGACAGGTGGTGTCTGGATAGAGAATTCCAGAGGGGATCAGGTGCAGCTTGAGCACCTTGTTGTCGACCACGATTGTGTGGCCGGCATTCACACCACCCTGGTAGCGCACCACCACATCGGCGGAGCGGCTCAGCAGATCGGTGATCTTGCCCTTCCCCTCGTCGCCCCACTGTGCACCGATGACGACAACATTGGCCAAGAACACCGCGGCCCGCAGCCGCTACTGAGCACAACCTGAGAGCCTCTCAGACCACCGGCCCGTTCGTCAAAGAAACGGGCTGTCAGGGCCGGAAGCGAACCGGTGATCAGGCGCCGCGCACCACGTTGGTCTCAGCCTTTTTCAGCTCCTTGCCAATCCGCTCCTTCAGGGCATCGGGCAGGGGGCGGTTGGGATAGTTGGTGTAGTGGCCGGCCAGGGAGTTGAGCGCCGTCTGCATGGTGGTGAACGAGCCCAGGCCATTCACCGCCTGGCGCGGGCGGTAGCGGGCCATGTAGTCCATGATCAAGGAGCGGGCCTCGGTTTCAGCCTCGGAGCGGCCGGGATCGCTGGCAGCCAGGGAGATCGTGGAGAGCAGCGAATTGGCCACCGCCACCGTGTCTTCCACGTAGTTGCCGGTCATCGCCGTGTTGGCGCCACTGCAGCCGCTGAGCACCAGGCAAAGCACCAGGCAGAGGCCAACCACCGCCCGGCCCATGCCCGGGCTGCTTACTCCAAGGGAGCCCATGCCAGCGTTCAACCAGCGAGATACCCACCGCTGGAACGACGAGAACAGGCTGGCCATGGGCGGGGTGCGGATGGCGGGATCCTAGGTGGCGCCTACTGGGCCAGCCCCGAGCGCTGCTGCTGGATGCGGGGCACCAGCGTGGCGCTGATCTCCGCTGCCGGCAGCTGGCTGGTGTGGCCGGTGGCCCGCTCCACCAGCTCCACGATCCCCTCGGCGGCGGCGCGGCCCACCACCAGGCGCCAGGGGATGCCCAGCAGGTCGGCATCCTTGAACTTCACCCCCGCCCGCTCACCGCGGTCGTCGAGCAGCACCTCGATGCCAGCGGCCTGCAGTTCGCCGTAGAGCCGCTCCGCCAGCTCGGCCTGCACCGCATCGGCGATGTTGGCCGGCACCACGATCAACTCAAAGGGCGCGATCGACAGGGGCCAGCAGATGCCCTGGGCGTCGTGGTGCTGCTCCACCGCCGCCTGGGCCAAGCGGGAGACGCCGATGCCGTAGCAGCCCATCCACAGGGGTTCATCGCTGCCGGCCTCGTTGGTGAAGTTGGCATTGAGGGCCTGGGAATACTTGCGGCCCAACTGGAAGATGTGGCCCACCTCAATACCCCGGGCCGCCTGCAATTGCTGGCTGGGATCGTGTACACAGCGATCGCCGGGCTGGGCGGCGCGCAGGTCCAGCACCTGGGGCATCAGGGCCCCTGGGCCGCCCTCTGCTGAAGCGCAGAGCTGCTGCCAGCTGGCCCCCACCAGGTGGGTGTCGGCGCTATTGGCGCCGCAAACAAAGCGCTCCAACTCGGCGGCGGTGGCATCGGCCAGCCGCAAAAAGCTGGGCAGCAACTGCAAATCTGGCTGCGAGTTATCCCGGAGGGCACCGGCGCCGCCAGCATCGACACGCATACCCTCGGCACCGACCTGCCCCTCCGGCCCCTGGTCAGCCAGCAGCAGGTGATCAGCCAGGTGCGGACCCACGAAGCCGAAGGGGATCGCCCCCAGGCCATGGGGCAGCCCCCAGGCCTTGAGCGTTGCGGCCGTGAGCGGCTGTATTTCCAGCACCGGGCCGTAGCGGGGGGCGCAGGCGGCACTGACGGCATTGGTGAGCTTCACCTCGTTGAGTTGTTGATCGCCGCGCAAGCAGACCAGCAGCGGCTGCAGCTGCCGGCCAAAGCGAGCGATCAACAACAGCACCTTGACCAGCTGGCTGGGATCAAAACCATGGGCGGCGCAGAGGTCGTCGATGCTGCTCTGGCCGGGGGTGGCCAGCTCGCT
>CANHSW010000164.1 GCA_947463165.1 Cyanobacteriota bacterium | reverse complement strand
GCCAAGGCCGCGATTCGGGCGGAAAAAGCCTCCAAAAATAGCGCGGAATAGAATAAAAAGAATCAGAAACAAAAGAAAGAAAGACTAACGATTGATTAGGGTGCGCCTCGGCCCTATCTATCCCTCTTCGGACCTCTGTCGCCGCTGCTCCTTAATGCCGCCGCGGCGACGCTTGGCCGTGAGCCTTCGCTCCACCGAGCCCCTGGTGGGTTTGGTGGCGCGACGGGGTGGCGGCGGCGGTTTGATCGCGGCGCGCAGTAGCTGCACCAGCCGCTGCTGAGCCGCCTGGCGGTTCAACCACTGGGAGCGGTGCTCGGCGGCCACCACCACCAGCACCCCATCCACCAGCCGTTCGGCCAGCCGCGCCAGGGCCCGCTGCCGCAGGTGCTCGGGCAATGCCGCCGTGGCGCTCAGATCGAAGACCAGTTCCACCCGCGAATCGGTGGTGTTCACCCCCTGGCCGCCGGGGCCCGAGGCCCGCGAGAAGCGCCAGCCCAGCTCCCCGGCTGGAATCCACCAGCGCTCGTCGATCGGCAGGTCCGGGGCGGTCATGGAAATCTCCTAGAGCAGGCTCACCAGGCCGCTGCCGATGTCCAGGTAGGCGGGCTGAATGCGCAGCCGGCCCTCAGCCAGCGCCTGGGCCAGCAGCTGGCTGCTCTGCGGCAGGGCGGCGGCGGCGGCGCGGGCATTGGCCTGCACCGCCCGTTCCAGCCCCTCAACCCCAGCCCAGGGGGCAGGCCAGGGGGCAGGGGGCAGGGACTGGCGGATTGGCAGCACCAGCTGCTCCAGCAGGGGCGTCAGCGGACCGTCGCCCAGGGCCGCCCGCACCGCCCCGCAGCCGCTATGGCCCAGCACCAGGATCAGCGGCACCCGCAACTCGGCCACGGCGTACTCCAATGAAGCCACACCAGCAGGGAAGGCGGTGTTGCCGGCGCTGCGCACCTGGAACAGTTCGCCGGCCCCGGCGGCAAACAGCCACTCCGGCGCCAGCCGCGAATCGGCGCAGCAGAGCAGCGCCGCCCAGGGCTGCTGGCCCAGGGCCAGATCCTCGGCCCCCACCTGACAGCGCAGCGGCGATTGCGCCAACAGCAGCGCCGCCCGCTGGCTCGGATCGCCGCTCGCCGCCGCCCGCTGCCAAACAGCGGCGAACTCGCGGTTGCGACGCAGCAATTCCTGCAGCGGATCGGCCAGGGGCGCACAGACCCCCAGGCGGCGCTGCAGCAGCTGGTCGGGGCTCTCCGCCCAGGCCGGCGCCCCACCAGCCCCCAGGGCCAGCCCGCCCCCCAGCAGGGCCGCCAGCCGCAGCCAGGCCCGTCGTCCCAGGCGCGGCGACAAAGCTGTGGGCGACAAATTGGCGGGCTTTGGTGCCAAGGATTCGTGACAGGAGGTGCTGTTGAAGGTTTAGCTGTAACCAAGCCGTTCCAAGGCCCCCCCTTGGGGGCAGGCGGCATCCGATCCCCCGGCAGCAGAAGCAATCCATGGCCCACTCTTCCGCCGCTGAGCCGGCCGCCACCCCGGGCTGGGTGGATGAGGTGCTTGATGGGGTCCGCTACGGCCTGGCCGGCCAGGTGATCGCCGAGCGGAACTCCCCCTTCCAGCGGGTCACGATCATCGACAGCCAGCGCTACGGCAAGGGCCTGTTGCTCGATGGCTGCTGGATGACCGCCGAGCGCCAGGAGCGGCACTATCACGAGGCGATCGTGCATCCGGCCCTCTGCGGCGCCGAGAGCATCGAAAGGGTGCTGGTAATCGGCGGCGGCGATGGCGGCACGGCGCGGGAGTGCCTGCGCCATGCCGGCGTCGGCCAGCTCGACCTGGTGGAGATCGACGGGCTGGTGGTGGAGTGGAGCCAGCGATACCTGCCCGCGATCGGCGGTGCGGCCTGGGCTGATCCGCGCCTGCGGCTCACGGTGGGCGACGGCATCGCCTGGGTCCGCGACGCCGCCGCCGCCAGCTACGACGTGGTGATCGTCGATGGCTCCGACCCGGCCGGACCGGCGGAAGGGCTGTTCAACCGGGCCTTCTTTGAGCACTGCCGCCGCATCCTCAAGCCCGGTGGCGTATTTGCCACCCAGAGCGAATCCCCCGAGGCCTTCCGCCAGGTGCACCTGGACACCGTGCGCCTGCTGCGCGAGGTATTTGGCCACGCCGACCCCCTCTACGGCTGGGTGCCGATGTACCCGAGCGGCTGGTGGAGCTGGACCTTCGCGGCCACAGATGGGCCCCGCTATCTGCAGCCCCGGGCCGAGCGGGCCGCGGCCGTGGCCGCTGGCTGTCAAATTTGGAGTCCTCGTTGGCAGCGCGGCGGCTTTGAGGCGGTGCCGGCCGCGATCGAACGGGAGCTGCAAGCCCCCGCCGCCGCCAGCTGAGCCCAGCCCGCCAACTGAGACCAGCCCCCCAGCCAGCCCGGCTTTCTCCTACCGATCCAGCCCTTGAGCCAAGCCGATCTCTCCTGCTTCGAAACCGACGGTGCCATCTACATGGCCAGTCGCCGCGATCCCAGCGGCTGCCGGGTGGGCCTGTTTGGGGTGCCCTACGACGGCACCACCTCCTTTCGGCCCGGCACCCGCTTCGGGCCAGCGGCGATCCGGGAGGTGAGCGGCGGGCTGGAGAGCTACTGCCCCCAACTCGATGCCGACCTGGAGGAATTGGCCTTCGCCGATCTGGGGGCCGTGGCCATTCCCTTCGGCGCCCCCGAGCCGGTGGTGGCGGCGGTGCGCCAGGCCACCGACCAGGTGCTGGCCCTGGGGCTCAAGCCGCTGATGTTGGGCGGTGAACACTCGATCAGCTCCGGGGCCGTGGCCGCCGTGGCCGCCCGCCATCCAGAGCTGGTGCTGCTGCAGCTCGATGCCCACGCCGACCTGCGGCACGAGTGGCTGGGCAACCAGCACAGCCACGCCTGCGCCATGCGCCGCTGCCTGGAGGTGTTGCCCAGCGGCAAGCTGCTGCAACTGGCGATTCGCAGCGGCACCCGCCAGGAATTCGCCGAGCTGCGCAGCCAGCAACGGCTGGTGACGATCGAGCGGCTCACGGAAACCCTGGCGCCCCTGCGCGGCCAACCGCTCTATCTCACCGTGGATCTGGACTGGTTCGATCCGGCCGTGCTGCCCGGCACCGGCACGCCAGAGCCGGGCGGCTTCCTCTGGAGCCACTTCGCCGCCCTGGTGGAGGAACTGCGCCACCACCAGCTGGTGGCCGCCGACGTGGTGGAGCTGGCTCCGCAGCTGGACCCCAGCGGGGTGAGCAGCGTGCTGGCAGCCAAGGTGGTGCGCAGTCTGCTGCTGTTAATGGCCAGCTGCTAATGGCCAGCTACGAATGACGAGCCGAGCTAGCCAGTTGGCTAATAGCAGCAGGTGCCACTGGTGCGCTGCTCCCGCAGGCGCTCGTGCTGCTGACTGATCAGCAGGATGGCCAGGGTGGGGTGATTGTGCAGCAGGTTGAGGAAGCGCAAGCGGTCTAGCCGAACTACCTCCACCGGGGTGCGGGCCACCGCCTCGGTACGGTAGACATCCTCTCGCCAGAGGATGTCCTGGTAGCTGAACAACTCTCCGGGCCTGTAGCAGAGCCGCTCGGAGCGCTCACCAATCACCTCGACGATGCCGCGCCGCACGGCATGGATGGCATCAGCAGCTCCGCCGCGACTGAATACCCTGGCGCCGGTGGGCAAGGTCATCACCTCGCAGTCCACCTGGGAGGCCATCAACTCAAGCGGGCTAAGACCGGCGATCGACTGGGCAGCCCTGGCTGTCACAGCAGTGGCGTTTCTGAGCAATCCCCTCACCTCCCCTGAACTGGTAGATGAACCATTACAGCGCCTAGAGGGGCCTAGGGGAAGCTGTTTAGGTAAATCAAATCTGCACTCAAGGAAAGCAGCGGCCGTTATTGCGCTTTTCTGCCACCCAGCTCAGGCATCGAGGGCAAACAGCCAGCAAACTGGTCCATGGGGAAAGGCAAGCCGCCAAACTGATCCACGGGAAAAGGCAAGCCGTCAAAACCGGCCGGCAAAATCGCCTACCAAACCATTGGCTGGTAAAGCGGTATCTGGAGCAACATTATCAAGACAAGCTCTGGAGGACTCCAGCCGCAGCCAATGCTAACGGCAGGGTCGCAGCAGGAGAAGGTAAATAGTGCAGTCAGAAGAGTGCAGTCAGCCCAGGGATCCTCAGCCCATCTAGCCAGCGCCCCAGATTCGGCGCCCCCTATTCAGCCAGCGGCAGTCCGGCGAGTGGCTCCAGCTCCATGGCTTCAAACATGCCGCTCAAGCTGAGTTGCTGGTCGAGCGGCACGCCTACACCAGCGGTTTTCGTGGTCTGGCTGGTGAGCGGTAGCCGCGGCGACCGGGCCGTCCAGTGGGGACACCAGAGCTCGCCGCTGAGCTCGGCAGGGATGGTCAGCTGACGCATCTGGCACCAGCCCGCCCGGCCGCCACAGCCAACCTGGGCCCCGCTAATAGGCAGGGCGCCGATTGGCTGGACCCCGCTCGGCAGGGCGCCGATTGGCTGGACCCCGCTCGGCAGGGCGCAATGGCGGCAACTGCGGCAGCTGGGGCGATGGGCCATTCGGCAGGGTCATGGGGGAGCCGCACATTAGGCAGGTCAACTGCTGTTTACCAGGTGGCTTACCTAATACTGCAGCTGTTTTGCTGCTTGTCACCCGGCCAGGGCAAAGCAGCACTTCCGGCTCAGAAGCGCTCTCCATAGGATCCGCCGATCCGCGGCGCCCTGCCCCATGGCCGACCTGCCCAGCAAAGCCGTTTTGCGGCGCACCCCCCTGCATGGGGCAGCCCAGGCGGCTGGGGGGCGCATGGTGCCCTTCGCGGGCTGGGAGATGGCCCTGCAGTTCGCCGGTCTGGTGGCCGAACACAGGGCCGTGCGCCAGGACTGCGGCCTGTTCGATATCTCCCACATGGGGGTGATCAGCCTGCGCGGCGACGCGGTTAAAGATGCCCTCCAGGAGCTGGTGCCCAGCGACCTCCATCGCATCGGCCCCGGCGAGGCCTGCTACACGGTGCTGCTCAACGAGCAGGGCGGCGTCCGCGATGACCTGATCGTCTATGACCGCGGCTGGACTAGCTCATCTTTTAATAACAGCCAGTCTGCAAATAACAGCCAGTCTGCGAATAACAGCTTGCCTGCGGATAACAGCCATGAGCTGCTGCTTGTGATCAATGCCGCCTGTGCCGAGGCGGACACGGCCTGGATCCGCAGCCAGCTGGAGGCCCAGGGGATCACGGTGGCCGAGCGCAAGGGCGACGGCGTGCTGCTGGCCCTGCAGGGTCCCCAGGCGGCATCCCGGCTGGAGGCCCTGGCCGGCGTCTCCCTGGCGAACCTGCCCCGCTTTGGCCACCGGGAGCTGCGGCTGGCGGGCAGGGCGAGCGGGGCGGCGGCGGCAGCCCAGGTGTTCGTGGCCCGCACCGGCTACACCGGGGAAGACGGCTTTGAACTGCTGCTGGAGCGAGAGGCCGGCATCGCCCTCTGGCAGCAGCTGATAGCCGAGGGCGTGGCCCCCTGTGGCCTCGGCGCCCGCGACACCCTGCGCCTGGAGGCGGCCATGCACCTCTATGGCAACGACATGGATGCG
>CANHSW010000163.1 GCA_947463165.1 Cyanobacteriota bacterium | reverse complement strand
TTTTAATCGCTTAAATTCCAGCCCTCCGGCCTTAGCCGGGGGGTTTTTTTGATGGCGCTACCGCCGCCTGCAGCCAAACCAAGGGCTTACTGCTGTAAATCCAACAAGGGCCCCGCCTTCCCCTGGCGCCATACCTAGCCTCGCCACAGAGATCTTCCCTGCGATGGCCACGAGCCAGGCCAGTAAATCTTGGCTGGCTCAAGGCCTGGCTCAAGGCCTAGATCAAGGCCTGGATCAAGGCCTGGATCACTCCGTAGTCCAGCCGGTTTCCTGAGCTGCCGTGATCAAAACGACCATCGACCATGCCCTGCGGTTACGCAGCCTTTGGTTTGCCTGGTTTCTGTGCATGCTCTTTCATGTGCAGCTGGGACTGATGCCCCTGTTCCACGGCCAGTCGCCCCAGATCGAGAGTCAGCTGCCCTTGAAATGGCTGCCGATGTTGTACTGGTCAATGCTGATTTACTTCCTGATCCCACTGGTGGCGGTACTGCTGATCGCCTATGCCGCCAGTAACGAGGTCACCCCCCAAAGGTGGCGCCCCTGGCGCCGTGGGCACTTCTGGCTGAGTGTGGTGTATACGGTCACCAACATTCCCCACCTGTTGGCCGACATCCTGGTGCCCGATTCCCGCGCCGATCAGGTGCTGCTAATGCTTTTCATGGTGATACTGGGATTTTTGATCAATTTGGAAGGTTGGCGTTGGTGGCGTGCGGCTTGAGGCGAGAGCCCAGGTGATGTACGGCGTGGAGTACCACGCCCCAGATCAATAGATCCGGATCGCCCGTGGCCAAGGGGATCGGCGGCAGCGATGGATCGGCCGCCTCCAGGCACCAACCGATGCCGGCCAGGTTCCGGGCCAAGCGACGCAACACGAAGCGGCCCGCGTTCACCGCCACCACCACCGAGCCCGACCGGGGTCCCAGACTGCGATCAATGATCAACAAGTCGCCGTGATGGATGCCGGCGGCGCCCATCGCATCGCCGCTCACCCGCATCAACAAGGTGGAGGCGGGGCGGGGCATCAGCAAGCGGTTGAGGTCGATGGCGTCCTCCTCGTAGTCGGCGGCGGGGCTGGGGAAGCCCGTCGCGGGCGACTCGCCGGCCAGGGGCAGCCGCGCCGATGGCGCCGATAGCTCATCGGGTTCGAACCAGGTCAGGTCCCCCACGTCAGGCCCCCCAGTTCAGGCCTCCAGGTCAGGTCCCGATACCAGAGGATTCCCCCCGCCTCCCAGCAGCCGCACGCCAAAGCCCGCACCTCCAACGCCATCTGGATAGTACAAATAAACCAGTCGCGTCTCTGTTGCTGGTCGCCGTCTTTCGGTAGCGCCGCGGCTGGTCGGTCGCAGTTGGTCAGTCGCCGCAGCCCCGGCGCACCACCTCCTGGCGGAGGCCTTCTAGCTCCGGGTCGCGGGGTACCGCGGCGTGAAACAACAGCGACCAGGCCAGGGGGACATCGTTGGCCACCAGGGCCGCATCGATGGCTGCGAGCCAGGCGGCTGGCTTTCTCCCCAGGCTGCTGATCAAACCAGCCGCAGCCTGCATGCGATCGGGGGTGGCACCGATCAGCTCCACGTGGGCAAACGCCCCAACGGGGGCATTTAGCGGGCGCAGCCGCAAGCTGAGCGACTCACCGGCGGCAATCGGCGCCACGGGCCAGGTTAAGGGCCCCCGGATCGGGCGACCAGCACTCGACTCGAGATGCCACACCAACTGCCCCCCCCGCTCGATGCGCAGCTCCTGCAGCGGCTCCACCACCACCAACTGGGGATCTGGTACAGGCACCACGCCGCGGGCGTCGCCCCGGTCAATCGCTTCCACCCGCGGCGCCACCACGCACACCGCCACCGGCCGCTCCGTTCGCTCGCTGACCGCCAAGGCGGGCAGCGGTCGCCATGGTGCCAGCAGCAGCAGGGCCAGCAGCAGCGGGCGCGGATCAACCGGCAAGGCCCACCATCCCTAGGCCAGCCCGGCTAAAACCTGCCCCATTTAGGCCTGCGCTATGCAGATCGACTGCGCCATTCAGGCCCGCTGGGCCCAGATCACCGCCAGCCATGGCACTTTCAGAGATAACGCCGCCAGCAGTAACAGCACCAGCCATAACTCCAGCGAAAAAAATATCGCCGCATCGGGCGAGCGACGGGGGGGCTGGCATCAACCGGCTGGGGAGCAATAACTCACAATGCCAGGCCAACAGGTGGATATGGGCTCCAGATCATCAGGTCAACAAACTGGATCTGATAAGCAAATTGGCATGGGGCGGCTACTGATGGCCTCGGGGCAACAGCCGCTCGCCTTGGAGCGACAGCCGTTGGTGACAAAGCCCGGCAGAACCTCTAGAAGACGCTAAAATTTTAGATCGCAAATCAATCCCCGGCCGCAAATCAAGTTAAAGCCACTGATCAAGCGAGCCCTGGCGCCCCAGAGCTTGGTAGCTGGTTGATAGCTGGTCCCTCAGGTTTTGCCGGTCTTGCTTCCCTGGCCTAGTTCATCAGCTCAGTCGGCCAGGGCACCGCCGCAGCTGGAGCCGCTACCGGCAGTGCAGCCGTAACAGTGGCGACCCACGGTGATGGCTTGGCCAAGGGGATCCCAGACCAACAAATCCCGCAGCTGGCGTCGCGGTGCTGCTTCGATGCCGAGCGGTAGCTGCAGTTGTTGATTGAAGTCGCAGTCATAGAGGTAGCCCTGCCAATCCACACTCAGCAGGGAGCGACACATCACCTGATCGAGATTGGCGGGGCGATGGCTTGCTTCCAGCAATTGTTGATAGGCCTCCAGCTCCCCACTGGCCCGCAACACTGCGGCAAAGCGCTGGATCGGCATGTTGGCCAGGGCATAGAGGTGGTTGAACACCAGGCCGAACTCTGCTGCCAATACCCGGCGGTAGTCGGCCTCCAGGCGGGCCTGAGGCGGCGGCAGGCTGGCCCCCTGGGGGTTGAACACCAGATGCAGCTCCAGGCCGGAGCCCTGCTGGCCATAGCCGAGGGCATTGAGCTGACGCAGGCCGGCGATGCTGCGCTCGAACACGCCATCGCCCCGCTGACGATCGACGTTGGCCTGCAGATAGCAGGGCAGCGAGGCCACCACCTCGACGCCCTGGTCGGCCAGAAAATCAGCCAGATCCTCCTGGCCTGGTTCCTGGAGGATGGTGAGATTGCAGCGATCGATCACCCGCACCCCCTGGCGGCGCACGGCCAGCACCAACTCGCGGAACTGGGGATGCAGCTCGGGCGCACCACCGGTGAGATCCAGACAGGCGATGCCGCGGGCGGCGAGCACCGCAGGGATCAGGGCCAGGGTGGCCCCAGCCATCATCTCGCTGCGGCTGGGGCCGGCGTTTACGTGGCAGTGGCTGCAGGCCTGATTGCAGCGATAGCCGAGGTTCACCTGCAGGGTGGTGAGGCCGCCGCGCCGCAGCGGCGGGAACATCGCCGCTGGCCTCTCGGGTGATGGCTGGTTGGGGGCCGGCTGCTCAGCAAGCTTTGGAGACTGGGGGATCACAAGCTGGGGGGCATGCGGGTGGGGTCTGAAATCTGCAGGCTGGGATCAGGGGCGGTAACTGCCTGGGTTCAAGGGCCAGGCCCTGGGCCTCGCCCTGGCCGATCAAGCCATCCTCCAATGCACCTCATCTTCCAATGCACCGACCGGGGGCAACTTTGCTGCTAGTGGGGGGTTGCCCCCGAGCCGCCATCCTGGGACCTTGCCCCCCAGCCTCAACTGCGCCGCCATGACCGATCTGCTCGTTATCGCCGCCAGCAATGGCAAAAACCTGCTGCTTGCCGAGCGCTGCGCGGCGGCGGGGCGTGCCCAGGGCTTCAGCAGCGAGGTGCTGGATCTGACGGCTGTGGCCTTGCCCCTGTTCACGCCCCGCGCCCTGGCTGCCGGCACACCAGCCGCCCTGGCGGGGCTGCAGGCCCAGCTGAGCGCCGCGCCGCGTTGGCTGATCTGCGCCCCGGAATACAACGGCTCGATTCCGCCGGTGCTCACCAGCGCCATCGCCTGGCTGTCGGTACAGGGCGACGACTTTCGGGCCCTGTTCAACAGCCGACCGATCGCCATCGCCAGCCACTCCGGCGGTGGCGGCCACACCCTGATGGTGGCCCTGCGGCTGCAGTTGGCCCATCTGGGCGCCCACGTGGTGGGGCGCCAACTGGTGAGCTCGGCCGCCAATCCCGCCAAGGATGAATCGATCGCCGACCTGGTGCTGCGGCTCAGCCAGTTGGCCGCGCTGTGATCACTGGTTGCGCCAGACTTTTAGTTCTGTGACGGTTCAGGATCCAGCTCGATGAATTTCATTTTGGTCTCGATTGATTATTAGAATCCATGGTTGATCTGTTTGATTCCACAACTATATCTGCCCTGCTACGGGAATCTGCCCTGCTACAGCAGTGGGGCTACGGGCTGGTGTTCGTGGCAATGCTGCTAGAAAATGCTGGTTTACCATTGCCGGGGGAAACCATAACCCTGCTAGGGGGGTATGCAGCAGGTAGTGGTCAGTTGAACTTGATGGGAGTTGTTGGTGCCGCTGCTAGCGGCGCCATCCTCGGCGACAACCTGGGTTACTGGCTTGGTAGACGACTTGGCTGGGCCGCAATGTTGAAGCTGGGACGGTTGCTGCGCCAGTCAGATGAGCAGATGGAGAGCTTGCGGGGCAGGTTTTTGGTTCATGCCGGGAAGTCTGTGTTTCTGGGGCGTTTTGTGGCGGTGCTGCGGGTGATTGCTGGGCCCATGGCCGGTGCAGTGGGTATGCCTTATCGCCGTTTCTTGCTTTGCAATAGCGCAGGTGCCCTGGTTTGGGCCAGCACTATGGTGAGCCTGGCCTGGCTCGGGGGCCGCTGGATCCCCTTCCAAAGCATGGCCAAGGGGGTGGTGGAACTGGGCTTGGGAGCCCTGCTGCTTTTGGTGCTGATATTGCTAATTCCCAGATTAATAGAACGCTTTGAGCCAAGGCCCCAGGTTGATCAAGATGGTATAGCCGAAGTGACCGTTGATTCTGGCAACTCGTTGTAGGCGTGTATTTGGCTAATGGATTCGGAAAGCTCTGGTTGAAAGCGCACTGTGGCTAATGGGCACCTTGAAAAATACCAGGGTCAATTGATGCCATGCCATCAGAAGCATTGCGGCAACTGGTCTGAACCTGGCTCTGGCGAGCGAAATTGGCAATTTTTCGAGGTGCCCTAATGGAAGTTCTGGAAAAGCTGCGCCATGGCTAAAGAAGCCCTGAAAACCCATGCCGACTACCAAGTGAGCCCTGATGCTGCAATGGCTCAAAGATTAATTCGCCCAAGTAAATCAGCAGGCAAATCAGGAAAATTAAAAGTATCTTGCGGAATATCGCGGCGTAGCATCAGTAGGATTCGAGATTTTTTCGAGTTTGCCTGTGTCCTCAACTGACGGGGTCGTGGAAATGACGATTTTCTAGAGTCTTCCTGGGACTTGCATAGTTGGAGGTTGCTAACGGTTTGCCTGGGTTTATTTTCTGGCGGTAGGTGATGCCGCTTTGGCGATTGCCCATTGGGCGACAGGCCATGGGCGATGAGTTGTCTGCAATTTCGGCGCATTTTTATGGCATCTTTGCTGTTATTGTCTGACGACTAAAATCTCTA
>CANHSW010000162.1 GCA_947463165.1 Cyanobacteriota bacterium | reverse complement strand
TAATTTTTCAAGCTTCAAGAAGCGGCCAATGCCGTGGTTGCGGTGCACCACGAAGTCGCCTGGCTGCATTTTGTTCGGGTCCACCGTGCGGCTGGTGGCCTTACGGCGCCGGCGCACGTAGCCGCTGGCCGCCAGGGAGTGCTGACCGAAAAATTCCCGATCTGTGATCAATATCAGCCGCCAGGCGGGCAGCTGCAGACCCTCCAGTTCAGCTGTGCCCCTGGCCTTGAGCGCCACGGGGGTCCCCTGTTCCACCAGGCGATCGATGGCCGGTTGATCGGCTGCATTGGGCACGAAGCGGGCGATGCAGTCGTGCTCCTCCAGCAGGGCCACGGCCCGCGATGGTTGGGCCGATAGCAGCCAGATGCAGGCCTTTTCGCGCTGGAATCCCTTCACCAGATCGGCCAATCTGCCGAAGGCATTGGGGTGGGCAGGCACCGAGCGCGAAGCCAGATCGAAGCTGTTGGCGTGCTGGTCGCTCTCGTGTAATTCGGCCAGGTCGAAGCCGCGCCAATTGCTGTTCACGGCCGCCAGCAGCTCCGCTGGGGGGCGGTGCAGCTGCGGCTGCAGCGGAGCTGCTGGCAGCGGACTGGTGCCGCTGCCAGGCTTCCCGCCTGCGCCCGCGCCGATGCCCTGGCTGAGCTCCTTCACCAATTCTGAGTAATGCTCAGCGCTGTGTTCGTACCACTGTTCACCGTGGGATAGGCACTGCCGCCGACCATCCACCACCACCAGGGTTTGCTCGCTCAGGTAGTCGAGCAGCGAGGCGGGCTGGGCCCAGGCCAGGCCCATCAGCCGGCGCATGCCCTCGGGGGTGCCGCCCTCTAGCAACTGGTCGCAGGCCTCAGGGCTCAGCAACTGATCGAGAGCGTCTGGCATCGCCTCCC
The DNA here is from genome assembly GCA_947463165.1 of Cyanobacteriota bacterium. Lineage (GTDB taxonomy): Bacteria > Cyanobacteriota > Cyanobacteriia > PCC-6307 > Cyanobiaceae > UBA5018. The sequence goes on along the minus strand of CANHSW010000162.1, from coordinate 4,800 downwards.
GCAGGGCCTCGGCCACCAGGGGGCCATAGCCGGTGGGGGTGAGGCGCACCACTTCAATTGGATCCAGGGAGCGCTGGCTGGCCGGGTCGAATTCCCGTAATTTTTCAAGCTCTTCGCCGAAAAATTCGAGCCGCACCGGTAGTTCAGCGCTCACCGGGAAGATGTCGACGATGTCGCCCCGCCGGCTCCAACTGCCCTCCTGTTCGATGCTGGGCACGCGCTGGTAGCCCAATCGGCTGAAGCTGAGGGCCAGCTGCTCCAGATCGAAGCTGCAGCCCTTGCGCAGGCTCAGGCACTGGGCGCGCAGCGCCGGCGGCGGCGGCAGGTGGGGCTGCAGGGCCCGCTCGGTGGCCACGATCGCCAGCCGCTCGCCGCCATCCAGCAGCTCGCTGAGCACCTGCATCTGCCCCCAGGTGATCTCGCTGGTGGGATCCAGCGGTTCGTAAGGACTGGCTTCACTGGTGGGATATAGATGGCTGCTGCTCCAACCCATCAGATCGAGCAGGGCAGCCCAGCGGCCCGCCTCCTCCAGGGTGGGCACGATCACCAACAGCGAGGATTTGGCGGAGACCGCCAGGGCGCTGCTCACCAGGGCCCTCGCCGCTCGACCGGCACCGCTGAGCCGCAGCCGCTCGGGGCGGTCGATGCGGGCCAGCACCTCACCGGTGAGGGGCGCCTGCTGCAGCTGGCGCACCAGGGCGGAGAGGGGCATGGCGGCGGCGGGGCGGCAGGTGTCGATTGTGGCAACTGGCCTAAGGCGCCGTTGGCAGCGCTTCGCCAGAATCGCCGCTGGGAATGTCGATCGCCACCGCCGCCCCAGGGCGATTGCCTGGAGAAGCCTTCCATGGGGCTGTCTAAAAAGTTGTCTCCGGGGCTGCGACCCACTGGCACTGGGCCGCCGAAACCCGCTTGGCGGCTGGGCCGCTTGTCGCTGCTGCCGGCAGGGGCGCTGCTAGTCGTGGCGGCACTGACTGCGGCGGCACTGATATCGGCGGCAGTGATCGCGGCGCTGGCCGCCTCGGCCTTGCCCTTGCTGCTGCGGCAAAGGTCGCCTCTGCCGCTGGCGGAGGCGATTGTGAACAGGCTTTGGGGACGGCCGTATCAGGGTCCTGCGGGACTGGTGGGCCTCCAGGAATCGGCACTTTTAGAGCAATTGGCCAAGGCAGATCAAAAGTGGCTACCCAGGGCCGAATTGCTAGCCAACGGAGCCATTCGCTACACCTACAGGCGCCGGGCTGGGGAACCAGCTCTCAGCATCGGCCAACTGCGCGCCTTGCTCGCATCACCGCCTGGCTACCGAGCCGAGCGGCAGGCGATTGTCAATTTGCTGGCGGCACTCAAAAGTGTGGGCATACGGGTTGTGGTCACCGCGCCGCGCCGGCCAGCTGCGGTGGGTGAATGGGATCCGCTGCTACGCACTATTTACATCCAACCGCAGGTGGTGGCCAGGGGCAGTGTTGGCTTCGCCCAGGTGCTCAACCACGAGGCCATCCATGGGGCCCAATCCTGCAGGGCCGGACCCTGGCCCCTGGCCGCTAAACCGCTAGGACTGGCCACAACCATGCCCGCATCCCTGGCTGCTGTACTGCAGGAGCCCCTATACCGCCAGGCCTCGGCCCTGGAGCGGCAATTGGAGCGGGAGGCCTATGCGAATCAAGCGCTGCTGCACCTGGGGCCTGACTTATTACGCCGCTACTGCACGATCGAGCAGTTTACCATCCATCGCTAAACGTTAACAAACTTCTAGCCGTTGCGGATAACGGCTATGGCATCAGCTATGGCATCGAAACGAAGCATGGGGGCATGTCTCAGGAATAAAAAGTGGGGCGTGGATGGCGGTCGGCAAGGGCCCATTCGCCCAGTTCGCGCAGCTTGTAATCCACGGGATCGTGCAGGGTGTAGGTGCGCAGGTTGCGCCAAAACCGGTCCACACGGCGGGGCCAGGTGGTGGCCCGGGCTCCCATCACCTCAAAGATGCGGTTCACTGCATCCAGCCCTGCCTGGGTGGTGATCACCTTGGCGGTGGCGATGTCCACCGATACCTGGCCCCGCTCGGCTTCACTGACGTTTTCACCTAGTTCCCAGGCCCGTTGCAGGCTGTCGGCAGCCCGGTCGGTTACCAGCCGCGCCGCCTCCAGTGCCGCGAATAGTTGGCCGAAGTGGCGGAGCACGTAGGGATCCTGTTGTTTACTTTCCACCCCGGAAAGCCACCAGGCCTGGGGATTGGCCTGGAGGTAGGCCTTGGCCTCCTGCAACGCCCCTTCGGCGATGCCGAGATAGACGTTGGCGAACACCAGCTGGGCGATGCAGGGTCTTAGCGAGGCCCGAGGGCTGCCGAAGGGCCCGGGAGAGAGCAGCAGCTCCGCCTGATGGATCCGTACACTCCGGAACTCGACTGTGCCGCTGTCGGTTTGACGCTGGCCCATGTTGTTCCAGTCGTTGAGGGGAACAATGCCCTCCCTGGGTAGGGAAATAGCCGCCACCAGCAGGCGATTGCTGTCGGAAGTTGGATCAGGGGCCGAGACGATCAGGGCATCGGCGTCGCTGGAGCCTGTGGAGAAGCGCTTGCGACCGTCGATCACCAGGGTGTCGCCCTCCCAGCGGGCGCTCAGGCCTGGGTCGAGGGGGTTGAGGGTGTTGCCCCAGAACCAATTGCCCGCCACGGTGCGCCGATAGAGATTCTCGGTTTGCTCCTGGCTGCCGAACAGGTCGATTGTGGCCAGCATCAGGTGCTGGAAGCCAAATAGCTGGCCCAGGGAGCTGTCGGTGCGGGAAATGCGGCGCACGATCCGATAGATCAGCGGCCAGCTGGCCCCGTGGCCTCCCCAAAAATTGGGGATCAGCAGGTTGAGTAGACCGGTGCGGCGCAGGGCATCCCGCTCCACCTTGGCCGTTCCGCCCTGGTGATCCCTCTCCACTGCTGTGGTGGCGATCGCTGCGGCGAAGCGGTCCGCGATCGCCTCGAGGGTCTCCGTGCTTGTTTCGATCTGAGGCGCCATGGGAGATCAGGGGCGAAGGTGGCCAGATGGGCCTAAGGCTGCACGCGACTGATCAAATAGCCGAGGTTGCGGTCTAGGCGTTCCACTAGTTCAGGCTTGAGGGTATATCCCCCATCAAACTTCTCAAACTGGTCATCCACTGCGAATACCCCCTGCTCAATATCCCTTGCCCCCAGCACCGACAGTACTGGCTTGAGGGCGTAATCGATCGCCAGCAGGTGGGAGATGGTGCCAGCCGAGGCGAGCGGCAGGATCGCTTTACCCAACAGAGCCTCCTGGGGAAGGATGTCGAGCAAAGCCTTCAGGCCGCCCGAGAAGGAGGCCTTGTAGACGGGGGTGCTGACGATGATGCCGCTGGCGGCGGCCACCTCGGCGGTAAAGGAGCTGAAGGATGGGCTGGCGAAGCGGGCTTGAATGAGATCCTCGGCGGGAAAATCGAGGATGCTGGTATTAATCACTTCGATTCCAGCTGAGGTCAGGGCTGCCCGAGCATGGTCGAGCAGGGCGGCTGAACGGGAGACGCTGGTGGGGCTGCCGTTGATCAGAAGAAAGCGGGTCATGAAACAAGTGGGAGAGGTTGAAGATGGTGGTCTGGGGAGCCGATGTCAGGCGAAGACCACCTCTAATTTGGTGGCTTTAGACCTGGCTTCCAGCTCGCGTACTAGCGGCAATACCCGCTCATCGAAATGCTCAACCACTTGCTGGAAGTGGAGGAATCCTGAGAGAATAGGAACCCGGAAGTAGGGCCATTCTTCCATAGATTGCAATCTCATTTTCTTCGGCTTGGGGCTTGATTTGGTGTGCCCATTGCCACTGGCGAGTGTGGCTTGAATCACATCATCAAGAAGGAGGGTTTGCGAAACCTAATTAGCCCTGCACCCTGGCGGCGTTGGGAATCCGTTCGTTGGCAATGATTTCGCCGAACGGGGCCAGTACAAGCTGGCCCTCTGGGCGTTCCGGCAGCTGGATCGGCAATTTCGGGAACAGCAATTCCGCCACCCGATAGGCCTCCTCCAGGTGCGGGTAACCAGAGAGGATGAAGTGCTCGATGCCTAGGTCAGCGTATTCCTCCAGCCTGCGGGCCACCGTGTCGGCGTCACCCACCAGGGCTGTGCCCGCTCCACCCCTCACCAGGCCGACACCGGTCCAAAGGTTAGGACTAACCTCCAAGCTCTCCCGGCTACCGCCATGCAGCTGGGTCATGCGGCTTTGGCCCACCGAATCCATGCGGCTATAGACCTTCTGAGCCGCTTTGATTGTTTCGTCATCCAAGTACCGAATTAGATTTTCGGCTGCTTCCCAGGCCTGCTGATTGGTTTCGCGCACGATGATGTGCAGGCGGATGCCAAACTCCAGGCTGCGGCCATTGCGCAGGGCTTTTTCGCGCACTTCCTTGATTTTCTCGCGCACCTGATCGGGCGGTTCACCCCAGGTGAGATAGGTGTCGGCATGGCGGGCCCCCACCTCCTGGCCAGCTGGCGATGAGCCACCGAACCAGAGGGGCGGATGGGGCTGCTGCACGCCGCAATGGATTACGTTGCCATCGCGGATGTCGAAGTAGTCGCCTTTGAAATTGAGCCTCTCCCCCTGCATCACCCCACGCCAGATAGTCAGAAACTCATCCGTGAGTCGATAGCGTTCGTCATGGCTGAGGTGGAACCCATCACCGGCGTTCTCCACCGGATCGCCTCCGGTAACCACATTGATCAACAGCCGGCCATTGCTGAGTCGATCGAAGCTGGCGGCCATGCGGGCGGCCACCCCCGGCGACATCAGCCCAGGGCGGATCGCCACTAGAAAC
>CANHSW010000161.1 GCA_947463165.1 Cyanobacteriota bacterium | reverse complement strand
CGCCGTTTGTGGCTGGATGCCATCTGGCTTGATTAAGTCTGGCTGGAGGCCATCTGGCTTAATGCAGTCTGGCTTCAGGGCATCTGGCTCCATGCCAAAGGTGGCTACGAAAGTGAGCAGCCCCACCACCAGGGCAACTCGCAGCATGAAGTTGAACAGCACTGGCTGCAAAAGAGCGGGATCGGTGACTCCATCGAGGCTGCGCAGGCTGATGCCAATGGCAATGGCGCCAACCACAATCCCCACAGAGAGCAGACACCAGATCAAACCAACGGCCCTGGGTCGCTCCTGTTCGTTGGTGCGATCGATCACCAGGGCTAGATAGGGAGTGGTGGCCAAGGACACGGCTAGGCCGTAAAGGGCGAACAGGCCGCATAGGGCCAGCACTCCAGCCACCAGCTCCAGCTTCGAGCCAGCGGCCAGCAGAGCCGCCACCCGGAAGATCAACGGAATCGACAACACGGCCAGGCTGCAAAACGCCGCCGTGCCGATCCAGATATAAGGAAGTCTCCGGCGACCGGCCAGGGGCTGGGAGTCGGAGATCTGGCCAAACCAGATCCGAGCGGGGGCGACAAATTGCTCACAGGCCAGGGCACCGCCCACCAGCAGGCCGGGGAAGGCCAACTCACTGATCATCACCCGGTTGAGCATGCCGGCAAAAATCACCGCCAGACAGCCCAGGCAGGCTTGAAACAGCCCAAGCCTCAAGGTGTTCAACAAACCCAGGCCTGCACCGCTTTGCTGGCTCACCAGCTCAGCGCCCCGCCCGACAACCGGGGATCAAAGGCGATGGTTCCACCGGAATGGCCGCAGAGCCCGCGGGCTTGTTCACTGGCAGGGTGGGCAGATCACAGCTGGCAATCTGATCTAGACCGGTGCGTCGTTGCAGTTCCACCAGCCGCTTGTTGTAATCGGAGATGGCGCTGGAATAGCGCACCTCGGCCTGGGTGAGATCTCTCTGGGTGTCGACCACTTCACGCTGGGTGGTGACGCCGGCCTGGAAACGCAGGCGGGCCAAGCGCAGGGACTCCCGAGCCGAGAGCACCTCCTGGGCGGTGGTGGTGATGTTGCGGTTGTTCTTTTCTAGCTCGTAGAAACTTTCTTCCACATCCCTGCGAATAGAATCGCGGCGATCGGCAAAGCGAAAGACGTTCTCCTGGGCCAGCTGCTTATTCTGACGATAGCGGGCATTAGCAGCCCCACCATCAAATAACTGCCAACTAAAATCTAGGCGAATAGTATTATCAGTATTCCAACCATATCGGCCAGACAAATCCTGGCCCAGGGCTTGGCCTTGGTAGCCATTAAACCTGCCCGCAGTCAAGGAATTCACAATACTCAAGAACGGCTGGGACTGGGCCAGCTGGGAATTGGCGTCACTATTGGCAATTGATATATCCAACAATGCCTGATTTAGTTCTTCGCGGAAGGCATAGGCGGCCACAATGCTCTCCTGCAGGGAGGGGCGCCAAACTCCAAGCACCAGCGAGGGATCGCTGGCCGTGGGCGTGATCGTTTGGGGCAGATCCAGCTGGGAGGCCAAAACGCGGCGGCTAATCGACTGAGAGGACAGAAAACCGGTGAGCACCTGCTGATCGCGGGCCAACTGGGTTTCGGCCTGCAACACCTCCAACTTGGTAGCCACACCTGCCTGAAAACGGGCCTTGGCATCCCGCAGGCTCACCAGGGAAGCCCGCACCGACTCCTGACCAATGCGCACCCCATCGTCGGCCTGCTGCAGATCCAGATAGGTTTGGGCCACCTGCAGGCGCAGATCACGCAGGGCAATCAAATATTGATTCTTGGCCTTCTCAAACTGATCGCGCGCTGCGGCAATGGTGGGAGTGCGGCTGGGATCGATCAGCCGCCAGCTGGCCTCCAGCGTGGCATTCATCTGCCAAATGCTGGCGGTGGTGCGGCTGAGTGGAGTATTGCGGTTCGCCGTGGAGCTCTCGCCGCCCTGGTAGCTGGGTAAGGCGCTGGAGCCCAAGGACAACCTGGGATACCAAAGGGCGATCTGGGCCCTCAGGTTGCTTTGGGCCTGTTCCACCTGGCTGGCAACGACCTTGAGGCTGGGATTGTTCACCTCGGCCAGGTTTTCGGCTTGCCGCATGCTGATCGGCCGCAGCTCTTGAATGCGCACCTGGCTGGGCTTGACGGGCAGGCCGAGACTCGGCGGAGAGGCCAGGTTCTCCAAGCCCGGCGCCAAGCTGGTGGCCGCCGGTGCCAACACCTTGGTATTGACCCGGGGCCTGGCGCCCTTCACCTGGGGAGCCAGGGGCATTACCGCTGCCGTGGGCACCAGCGCAGGCTGGGATTTCTGGTTGCTGGATGCGCCCTTAACCGCCTGGGTACCGCCGGAACTGGGCGCTGCGGGCATCGCCGACTGGGCACGGGCGAAATCAGCCAGCGCAGGCAGTCCCAGCACGCTGAATAGGGCCGCACCGAGCAGGGAGCGCTTCACACAAGATCTCAAGAGTTGGGCAGAGCTTAAGCAGGTTTGCCCAACTCGCCCAAACAGGCCACCACCAAATCCTCCGCATCAGCCAATAGACGAACCGGCACAGGCAACTTCCGCTCCAGCTCCGCCAGGCTGAGGTCGTCGAGAAACACCGGCTCCCCCTGGCGCAACATCACGCTGGGGAGCAACACCTGCTCCCCCAGATCCTTGTCAGCAAGGCCCGCCAACAGGTCGGAACCGGTGAGCAGGCCAGTCACCACCTGCTGCTGCCCCCAGTAGGGACTGGGCAAGCCATGCAGGATCAACTCCAATCCCGCCACCGCGTTCAACCGCGCCACCACCGGCTCCAGGGCCTCCGCCACCAGCTTGCCCACCACCCAACTCAGCCGCCGGGGCTGCGGCAGGGCTGCAGGCAAGTGGCGGGTTACCCCATCGAGGGCCTCGAGAAAGGCGCGAATGCTGCCAACGCCGTTCTCCTGCTGTGGGAAGTCTTCATAAACACCGCGATCCGGCAGGGGCAGGCCGGCCAGGAGATACCACTCATCGGACAGCCAGGCGAAGCGACTGCCCTGCCGCCGCTGGAATTCCAACTGCAGCGGCTCCACCCGCTCGATCACAGCCCGGGCAGTGGCGCGATCCAGCGGCCGCAGGCCATCACCAGCGGGGCGGAAACGGGTGAGTCCCACCGGTACCACCGCCGCCGACAACACCGCCGGCCAATCACCCAAGCCAAAGTCGGCGAGCTGCCTGAGGCTCTGCTCCAGGGCGTCGCCGTCGTTGATCCCCGGACAGACCACCACCTGGGCATGAATCTGCAGCTGGCGCTCGGCAAACCAGCGCAGCTGCTCCAGGATCAACCCCGCCCGGGGATTGACCAGCAGGCGACTGCGCAACTCGGGATCGGTGGCATGCACCGACACGTATAGAGGTGAGAGGCGCTGCTGCTCAATGCGCTGCCAATCGGCGGCGCTGAGGTTGGTAAGGGTTAGGTAGGAGCCGTAGAGAAAGCTGAGCCTGTAGTCGTCGTCCTTGAGATAGAGGCTGCGGCGGCGACCGGGGGGCTGCTGATCGATAAAACAAAACGGGCAGTGGTTGTTGCACTGCTTGAGCCCATCGAAGAGGGCCTCACTGAAACCCAGCCCCAGCCCGTCATCGAAATCCTTCTCCACCTCCAGGCTGTGCAGGCTGCCATCGGCGGACTCCACCTCCAACAGCAAAAACTCCTCGGCGACCAAAACCTGCAGATCGATCAGATCGCGAGGTCGTTGACCATTGATGCTCAGCAGCCGATCCCCAGGCTCAAAGCCCAGGTCCTCCCCCAGCGAACCGGCCTCCACCGAGACCACCACCGCCGGCTGAATCGGCCGCGACGGGCTGGCGGCCGCTTCAGCCGGTCTGACTGATTCAGCTGGCCTGGCGGAATCAGCCTGCCAATCCGAGGCGTCCTGGGGCAAAGCCGTAGCGGCCAGGCCGGCGGAGGGTTCTTTCCACAAGGCTTGCGCTAGGCGGGGGATTGACAGCCAGTCTGCTGGCAAACCTCCCCCTCCCCAGCCAGCCCTCAGCGGGGGGCAGCATCCAGGCCGCGGAACCACAACAAGATCGACAAGCCGAAAACGAGGCGGTAGCCCACGAACAGCCAGGTGCTGTTGCTCTGCAGGAAACGCAGCAACCAGCCGATCGCCCACCAGGAGACCAGGGCGGCAGAGATAACGCCCACCAGCATCGGGATCGGCCCACCAACGGCATCGCTGTGCAGCGCATCCTTGAGCTCGACCAACCCCGCCAGGACGATCGCCGGGATCCCCAGCAGAAAAGAAAAGCGGGCGGCGGCCGGGCGCTTCCAGCCATCGAACAGGGAGGCCGTCAAGGTGCTGCCAGAGCGGGACACCCCAGGCACTATCGCCAGCATCTGAGCCACCCCCACCAGCAGCCCATCGCGGGGCATCACCTGCTCCAGTTGGCGGCGGCGGCGGCCCACCAGCTCGGCCAGGGCCAGCAGCAAGGCCATGGCGATCGAGACGATGGCGATGGAGGTGACGCTGCGCAACGGCGAGTTTTCAAAGTTGGGGACCCAGAGCTTGATCGCCACACCGGCCAGCAGGATCGGCACGGTGCCAAGGGCGATCGCCACCCCAAGCCTTGCCCCCGGGTCACTCCAGCGGCCATCGCGAACGGCGCTGCCCACAGCCCCGATCACCTCCTGGAGATCGCTACGGAAATAGGCCAACACCGCCACGATGCTGCCCAGCTGAATCACGGCGGTTACCGCCACCCCCGGATCGCCCCAGCCGAGCACCATGGGCACCACCTTTAGATGGGCCGTGCTGCTGATCGGCAAAAATTCAGTTATGCCCTGAACAATGCCGAGCACCAGGGCATGCCAGCAGGCCTCCACCAGCGTCAGAGAGGCCCCAGCCCCCGCGGCACTGCCGCTGATTGCAAGGCAGTTCAGCGGCGGCAACATTTGTGATGGAACAAATCTGTTGCAAACCCTATGTCCCTTGGCCATGGGGAGCAGCCCCTGCCGCCTGGGTGGCGCCCTGCATCGCCAAGGGGCCGCTGCTGGCCGAGCCGGCCCCTTAAGGTTGTTCAACTTTATTCACATCCTTGGTGATCGGGGTACCACCCAGCCCACTGGCCGCTCGGCTACAGGTTCCAGAGCTGGGTCTTTGGACAACCATTAGCCGCAACGCTGAGCTGCTGGCCGGCGCCTTGCTGGTGGCCCTGCCGGTGTTCCTGCAGGCCCCCTGGGTGCGGTTGGCGCCGGTCACGGCCACCCTGTTCACGGCCGCCCTGCTGACGGCTGGCATCTTGCTGGAAAGACAATCCCGCAGCTGGTATCGCGAGGCCGGATCCCTGCTGGTGGGCTTCTCTGGCAGTTGGTTGGCTGGCTGCCTGTTCTGGGGCTGGTGCCGCCTGCATCCGATCTGGCACCTGCCGATCGAAGCCTTCGCCCTGCCCTTGGCCTTGGCCGGTCTGCGCAGCCGCTGGCGGCTCGGCTGTGCCCTCTACCTGGGCTCCCTGCTGGGCACCGCCGCCACCGATGCCGCCATCGCCGCCACCGGCTTGATGCCTCTCTGGCCCCAGGTGCTGGCTGCCGCGCCAGCCGACGCCGCCCTGTTGCTGCAGCAGGCCGGCCAACGGGTGCTCGAACCCGCCTGCCTCGCCCTGGTGATCACCGCCGCGATCCTGCTGGTTCAGTCCTGCCGCTGGCTCTGGTGGCGAGGCCAGAGCGCTCGAGTGGCCAGTACAGCCCTGGCCACCACCCTGG
>CANHSW010000160.1 GCA_947463165.1 Cyanobacteriota bacterium | reverse complement strand
TAGGAACAGGCTGCATAGAGTCGGGCCTATCGCCTCCTGCGCATCGCTGCGCCACCTTCCATGGAAAGCCTCGGTTTCCTGCTGCAAGTCTTGGGCCAAACCATCAGCATCTACACCCTGGTGCTGCTGGTGCGGGTGCTGTTGAGCTGGTTCCCCAACCTGGACTGGAGCAACCCGATCCTGACCACGGTGAGTTCGATCACCGATCCCTACCTGAATGCCTTCCGCGGCCTGATCCCGCCCCTGGGCGGCCTGGATCTCTCGGCCATCCTGGCTTTTTTAACCCTGCAGCTGCTGCAAACCCTGCTGGAGGTGGCAGGGGGCTACCTGGGCTACGGCATCTGATCAGCCGGCCAGGGCCTGCTCCAGCGGCAGCAGATCATCGCCAGCCCCGGCCCGGCTGCGCACCGGTGCGTTGAAGCCCCTTGCCTTCACCTTCTGGAAACTGAGCGGTCCGGGGGTACCCGCCGGCACCGATACCCTTAGGGCGAAATCTGAGCTGCCAGGGGGTACATCGCCGATCGAACCCACCCGGCTGCGGTTCTGCAACACCGGTTCGCCGCTGGCATCGAGGATCAGGGCGAATACATCGGTGTCCACCACTGGCTTACGGCCCGGGTTGTTCACCTGGCCGCGCAGGGCGTAGCAACTGGCACCCGTGGGCCGGCTCAGCTCCAGCTGGCTAGCCACATCCGCCGGGGGGCAGGGTTCCAGGCTCACCCCGCTAACGATCAACTCTGCGGCCCAGCTGGCCTGGGGAACCGCTAGCAGCACGGCCGCCACCACAGCAGACCAGATCAGACCCCAGAACAGACGCTTCACCGCTGGTCGCCATCACCAGAAATCACGTTACGGGCGGCGCGGCTGGCCAGCTTGTCCAGGTTGGCCGTGGCAATGGCATCGAGCTCGAGCCCCAGCTCGCTGGCCAGTTGAGCCACGTACCAGAGCACGTCGCCCAGTTCCAGCTTCAAAGCCTCGATCACCTCGGCATCAAAACTGCCGCCCCGGTCGCGGATCACCTTCTTCACCTTGTCGGCCACCTCGCCCGCCTCACCGCAGAGACCGAGGGTGGGATAGATCGGATTGCTGCCCACGGCTGGGTATAGGGCTGTGTCCCGCGCCCTTAGCTGATAGTTGCGAAAGTCCAACAGGAGCAGCGCCAAAGAGGGGCGATGGTAGTTTCCGAGCTACCAATGGCATCCCCATGCCCAAGCCCGATCTCATGCGTCGCACCAAGATCGTGGCCACCATCGGCCCTGCCACCGAATCCCCGGAGCGGCTGCGCCAGCTGATCGAGGCCGGTGCCACCACCTTCCGGCTGAATTTTTCCCATGGCGACCACAGCGAGCATGCCGCCCGCATCGCCACGATTCGCCAGGTGGCCGCCTCCCTAGGCGTGCACGTGGGCATCCTGCAGGACCTGCAGGGCCCCAAGATTCGTCTCGGCCGCTTTGCCGATGGCCCGATCACCTTGGCCAAGGGGGATCCCTTCAGCCTCACCTCCCGGCAGGTGGCATGCACCAGGGAAATCGCCACAGTCACCTACGACAAGCTCACCGACGAGGTGCTGCCTGGCAGCCGCATCCTGCTGGATGACGGCCGGGTGGAGATGGTGGTGGAGGGGGTTGATCAAGCCGAGCAAAACCTTCACTGCAGGGTCACCGTGGGCGGGGTGCTCTCCAACAACAAGGGGGTGAACTTCCCCGATGTGCAGCTCTCGATCCGGGCCCTCACCGACAAGGACCGCACCGATTTGGCCTTCGGGCTGGAGCAGGGGGTGGACTGGGTGGCGCTCAGCTTTGTGCGCAACCCCTCCGACATGCTGGAGATCAAAGAGCTGATCGCCGGCCATGGCCATGCCACGCCAGTGGTGGCAAAAATTGAAAAATTTGAAGCCATCGATCAAATCGATGACATCCTGCATCTCTGCGATGGGGTGATGGTGGCCCGCGGCGACCTGGGGGTGGAGATGCCCGCCGAGGAGGTGCCGCTGCTGCAAAAGGAACTGATCCGCAAGTGCAACAGCCTCGGGATCCCGGTGATCACCGCCACCCAAATGCTCGACTCGATGGTCAGCTGCCCGCGGCCCACCCGCGCCGAGGTGAGTGATGTGGCCAACGCGATTCTCGATGGCACCGACGCGGTGATGCTCTCCAATGAGAGCGCCGTGGGGGACTTCCCAGTGGAAGCCGTGGCCACCATGGACACGGTGGCCCGCCGGATTGAGCGCGACTACCCGCGCCGAATCCTGGACAGCCACATGGCCACCACAATCCCTAATGCGATCTGTCAGGCGGTGAGCACAGTGTCGCGGCAGCTGAATGCGGCCGCCATCTTGCCCCTCACCAACAGCGGTGCCACGGCTCGCAATGTGAGCAAGTTTCGGCCAAGCACCCCCATCTTGGCGATCACCAACGACGACAAGGTGGCCCGCCAACTGCAGTTGGTCTGGGGGGTGCATCCCCTGTTGGTGGATGAGATGAACTCCTCCTCCAGCACCTTCCTCGAAGCGATGCGGTTAGCCCGCCAACAGGGCCTGTTGGCGGATGGGGATCTGGTGGTTCAAACCGCCGGCAGTGCTTCGGGAGTCAGCGGTTCCACCGATCTGCTCAAGGTGGCCCTGGTCAGCAGCGAGGGCTAGTTAGCTGCCAGCCTGGGGGCACCGCCAGAGCAACTGCGTCGATGGCCGCCTCTAACTTGCCCCCAGGCGAAACCGGTTTGTCACCTGGCGAACCCGGTTTGCCCCTGCGGGATGCCGGTTTGCCCCTGCGGGAGCCCGGTTTGCCCCTGCGGGAGCCAAAGCTGGCCTTCGGGGAAACCGTGGCCATGGCCCTCTCCACTTTGAGAGCCAACCGGCTGCGCAGCCTGCTCACCATGCTGGGCATCATCATCGGCAATGCCTCGGTGATCACCCTGGTGGGGGTGGGCAAAGGTGCCCAAAACCTGGCCGAAAGTCAGCTCAGCAGCCTGGGCGCCAACGTGCTGTTCGTGGTGCCCGGCAATAACGACACCCGCCGCCAGGGGATCGACTTCCCAAAAACCCTGGTGCTTGAGGATGCCAAGGCGATTGCCAGCCAGGTGCCCAGCGTCAAGCTTGTGGCTCCCCAGATCACCCTCAGCGAGGTGATACAGGCGCGCGGCAACAGTGTTTCCGCAAGTGTTTCTGGCGTGACGCCGGAATTTCTCACAGTGCGCCAGTTTGATCTGGGCCGGGGGCGCTTCTTCAGCCAAGCCGATCTCGACTCGGCCCGCAATCTCGCCGTGATTGGCCCCGATCTGGCCGCAAAGATCTTTCCCGGTCGATCGGCCCTGGGCCGGGTGCTGCGCATTCGCAATCTCCCCTTTGAAGTGATCGGGGTGCTGCGGCCCAAGGGGGCTGTTTTTGGCCAAAACCAGGATGAGGCTGCCTACATCCCCCTCAGCGCCATGGTGAGCCAACTGAGCGGCCGCGATTCCACCTACGGCATCAGCTTGAACTTCATCAGCGTGGAGGCCCGCGATGAGGACAGCACCAATGCGGCCGCCTTCCAGATCACCAACCTGCTGCGTCAACGCCATCGCATCTTGCGGGAGGACGATTTTGCAGTGCGCTCCCAGAAGGACGCACTGACGATCGTCAGCTCGATCACCTCAGGCCTCACTTTGATGTTGGCCGCGATCGGCTCGATTTCCCTGCTGGTGGGCGGCATCGGCATCATGAACATCATGCTCGTATCGGTGAGTGAACGCACCTCTGAAATCGGCCTGCGCAAGGCCCTTGGCGCCCGCAGCGGCGATGTACTGCTGCAGTTTCTGGTGGAATCTCTGGTGCTTGCCAGCCTTGGTGGTGCCATCGGCACGGCGATGGGCATGGGCGCCGTGAGCCTGGTGGCACTGCTCACCCCCCTGCCGGCCAGCATCTCTGCGGGTGCCGTACTGGTTACCGTGGGCCTATCGGGCTCGATCGGCCTGTTCTTCGGCGTGGTGCCGGCAAAGCGGGCCGCCAACCTTGATCCAATCGTGGCCCTACGCAGCGTTTAGGGGGCCATCACCGCACCCAAATCCGAAGAAAGCCAGGAAGTTCTCAAAATCGTTTCAACGGCCACCAAGCCCTGGACTCAGGGGGTGGCTTGATAGGAGCTAGCGAGGCAAAAGGAGTCGATGAATTTGGCCTGTGGCTACCGCAACAGCTCCGATCAGATGGTGATCATCCGCTGTGCTGGCGAGGATGGCTTCTACTTAGAGCGGGTGGTGTTCCCCTTCGAGCTGCTCACCTTTGAATGCCCTCCCCAGAGTGAACTGGAGATCTGGACCCATGGGCTGGGAGGGGCCCAGCTGCTGGAGCGCCTGACCAGCCAAGAGCTGCTGCTCGAAGCCTGCCATGGCCCCGTGCCGCTGGAAATGATCTCCTCCCAGGCTGGCGCCAGGCTGGAACTGGCAGAGGAGGAACCATTCATCCCCTGGGCCACGGCAGGTTGATGGGCTTTTTTGCCCGCCATTTTGCTGAGACTCTGGCTGATAGCAGCCTGTAAAAGCAGCGCCCCCGGCGGCCTGCCCGCAGCAGGCTGAAGCACCGTTACATTGGTTAAGAATTCCCAACAGCAGGCTTGCAGCCCATGAACCAGCGCTGGCGTCTCATCGCTCTCTGGCTGCTGCCACTGGCGGTGGCTGCGTTTCTTGGCTGGCAGTTGCTCAGCAATGGCGTGGTGGCCCGCCGCCCACCTGGCAACGCCAGCGTGGCTCCGCGCAATGCCGCCGTGGCCAAAATGAGCTACGGCCGCTTCCTCGACTACATCGAAGCCGGACGGGTCACAGCAGTAGACATCTTCGATGGCGGTCGCAGCGCCGTTATCGAGGCGGTGGATCCCGAACTGGATAACCGGGTGCAGCGGCTGCGGGTCGATCTGCCCGGGGTGGCCCCCGAGCTGGTGAACAAGCTCAAGGATCAGGGGATCAGCTTCGACATCCACCCCCCCAAGCCCACACCGCCCCTGTTTGGGCTGCTGGGCAACCTGCTGTTCCCCCTACTGCTGATCGGCTCGCTGATCTTTTTGGCCCGTCGCTCCAGCGGCATGCCTGGTGGTCCGGGTCAGGCGATGCAATTCGGCAAAACCAAGGCGCGTTTTGCAATGGAGGCCCAAACCGGCGTCATGTTTGACGACGTGGCTGGCGTGGAAGAAGCCAAGCAAGATCTGCAGGAGGTGGTCACCTTTTTGAAAACGCCCGAAAGGTTTACCTCCGTTGGCGCCAAAATTCCCAAGGGCGTGCTGCTGGTGGGCCCCCCTGGCACCGGCAAAACCCTGTTGGCCAAGGCCATAGCTGGAGAGGCTGGCGTGCCCTTCTTCTCCCTATCGGGTTCGGAGTTTGTGGAGATGTTCGTGGGGGTTGGCGCCAGCAGGGTGCGCGACCTGTTTAAACGGGCCAAGGAAAATAGCCCCTGTCTGATTTTCATCGATGAAATCGATGCCGTGGGCCGCCAGCGCGGCGCCGGTATTGGCGGCGGCAACGACGAGCGGGAGCAGACCCTCAACCAACTGCTCACCGAGATGGATGGCTTCGAGGGCAACAGTGGCGTGATCATCATTGCCGCCACCAACCGGGCCGATGTACTCGATTCGGCCCTGATGCGTCCGGGTCGTTTCGATCGCCAGGTGATGGTAGATGTGCCCGATATCAAGGGACGACTGGCCGTCCTCAAGGTTCATTCCCGCAACAAAAAGCTGGCCGACGATGTCAGCCTTGAGTCCATCGCCC
>CANHSW010000159.1 GCA_947463165.1 Cyanobacteriota bacterium | reverse complement strand
GGACATGGCCCAAGGCCGGCATTGAACGACCCTAGCGATCAAAGGCTGGCAATCCAGTGGCCGTCAGCACAGACAGCCCACAACTGCCCGGGCCCTGCGGGAGAAACGGCAGCCCTGGGCAGCGGCAATAGCAATGGCGATGGCAATGGCAACACCCCCACAGCCCAAACAGCTCTAAATGGCTATGCCGCCGCCTCTATTGCGGCAGCCGCCCCTGTCACTGCGCCAGCAAGCACTGACATTGCGCCAGCCACCACTGCCAGTGCGCCAGCAAGCACCGACCCCGTGAGCCCCCGGCGGCGGCTGCGCCTAGGCGTGATGGCCTCTGGTAAAGGCAGCAACTTTGAGGCCCTGGTGCAGGCCTGCCGCAGCGGCAGCCTGCCAGCAGAAGTGGTGCTGTTGCTGGTGAACAATCCCAGCTGCTCCGCCCAGGCCAGGGCGGCCAGACTGGCCATCCCCTGCACCCTTGTGGATCACCGCCGCTTTGCCAGCCGCGAGGCTCTCGATGCGGCACTGGTGGCAGCCCTTGGGGCGGCTGAGGTGGACCTGGTGGTGATGGCTGGCTGGATGCGCGTCGTTACCGCCCACTTGATCGCCGCCTACCCGGAGCGCCTGGTGAACATCCACCCCTCCTTGCTGCCCAGCTTTCGCGGCCTCGACGGGGTGGGCCAAGCCCTGGCGGCGGGGGTGACCCTGGCGGGCTGCACCGCCCACCTGGTGAGCGAGCAGGTGGATGCCGGTTTGATCCTGGCCCAGGCGGCGGTGCCGGTGCTGGCCAGCGACGACCGGGAGAGCCTGGCGGCCAGGATCCTGGCCCAGGAACACCAAATCCTGCCCCTGGCGGTGATGCTGGCGGCCCAGCGGCTAGGTCTAGGGATAGAAGGGCAGTAGCGGCAGGCCCGTGGCCCCATCCAGCCCGGCCATCAGGTTCAGGCACTGCACCGCCTGGCCCGCCTGGCCCTTGATCAAGTTGTCGATCGCACTCATCAAAATCAATTGGCCAGTGCGCGGATCCACCTGCAGCGAGATCAGGGCCCGGTTGGTCTGGCGCACCCATTTGGTGGAGGGATAGGTGCCCACCGGCAGCACCTGCACGCAGGCCCGATCGCGATAGGCAACCTGCAGCAAGGTGGTGCAGTCTTCGGCGGCGAGGCCGGGATCGCGCAGACGGCAATACACCGTGGCCAGCAGTCCCCGCACCATCGGCATCAGATGGGGGGTGAACTGCAGCTGAATCGCCTGACCGGCCACCTGGGAGGCCATTTGTTCAATCTCACTGGTGTGGCGGTGGCCCACCACGCCGTAGGGCATCACCGCCTCACCAGCCTCAGCCAACAGCAGATGCTCCTTGGCGGCGCGGCCACCGCCGGAGCTGCCGGTTTTGGCATCGATGACGATGCCATCCAACTCGATCAATCCCTGCTTGAGGAAGGGGAGCAGCGCCAGCAAACTGGCGGTGGGGAAACAGCCGGGCGCCGCCACCAGCCGGGCCTGGCGAATGCGCTCCTCCTCCCACTCCACCAGTCCATAGACAGCCTCACTGCAGAGTTCGCCATCCTGGCGGGACAGCTGGGCGGCCTCGGCCGCATACACCTCCTGCCACTGGGCCAAGGAGCGGTAGCGGTAGTCGGCGGAGAGATCCACCACCTTGACCCCCCTCTCCAGCAGCGGCGGCACCAGCTGGGCCGCCAAACCATTGGGCAGGCTGAGCACCGCCAGGTCGGCGGCGGCGGCGATCGCCTCGGGATCCGGACTCTGCACCAGCGGATCGCCCGGTAGCGGCAGGAAGGGGGTCAATTGGCTCCAGCGCTTGCCACTGCTGCGCTCGCCGCCGAGGAAGGTGACCTGGAACAGGGGATGGCCCTGCAGCAGACGCAGGGTCTGCAGCCCTCCATAGCCACTGGCGCCAATCACCGCCACCCGATGGCCCCTGGCCTGGTGCGGCAGCCCCCGGTTCAGCCCATCCTGCTTGCTGGCCATGCCCAGGTGCCCAACCCAGAACAACTCCGGATTTATAAAGGATCATTGCCTTTGGCCCCAGGGCCGGGATCGCCTGCCGTGACGCGCACCTGCGAGGCCATCCGCTTCGACGCCATTCCAGATGCCCTTGCTGCCATTCGCGGCGGCGAGATGGTGGTGGTGGTCGATGACGAGAACCGTGAGAACGAGGGGGATCTGATCTGCGCGGCCCAATTCGCCACGCCCCAGCAGATCAATTTCATGGCCACCGACGCCCGGGGGCTGATCTGCCTGGCCATGGAGGGCGAGCGGCTCGATGCCCTCGACCTGCCCTTGATGGTGACTCGCAATACGGATGACAACCAGACCGCCTTCACCGTGAGCGTGGATGCCGGCCCGGAGCAGGGGGTCTCCACCGGCATCTCCGCCGAGGACCGGGCCCGCACCATCCAGGTGGCGATCCACCCCGATAGCCGGCCAGATGATCTGCGCCGCCCTGGCCACATCTTCCCGCTGCGATCCAGGGACGGCGGCGTGCTCAAACGGGCTGGTCACACCGAGGCGGCAGTGGATCTGGCCCGCATGGCCGGCCTCTATCCGGCCGGGGTGATCTGCGAAATCCAGAACCCCGATGGCTCGATGTCCCGGTTACCGCAACTGGTGGACTACGCCAAGCGCCATGGATTAAGGCTGATCAGCATCGCCGATCTAATCAGCTATCGCCTGGATACCGAACGCTTTGTGCGCCGCCAGGCCACGGCCAGCCTACCCAGCGCCTTTGGCGATTTTAAGGCAATTGGCTATATAAATGAGCTGGATGGCAGTGAACACATAGCCATCGTCAAGGGCAAGCCAGAAGCCGCCACAGGGCCCGTGCTGGTGAGGGTGCACAGCGAATGCCTCACGGGGGATGCCTTTGGCTCCCTGCGCTGTGATTGCCGACCCCAGCTGGAGGCGGCCCTGCGCATGATCGAGCAGGCCGGAGAGGGGGTGGTGGTTTACCTGCGCCAGGAGGGTAGGGGGATCGGCCTGATCAACAAACTCAAGGCCTACTCGCTACAGGATATTGGCCTGGATACGGTGGAAGCAAATGAGCGACTGGGCTTCCCCGCCGACCTGCGCAATTACGGCATTGGCGCCCAGATTCTGAGCGATCTGGGGGTGCAGAGGCTGAGGCTAATCACCAACAATCCGCGCAAAATTGCCGGTCTCGGTGGCTATGGAATTCAAGTGGAAGATCGGGTGCCCTTGGTGATCGAACCCGGCCTTCACAACGCCAACTACTTGCGGGTGAAACGCACCAAATTGGGGCACCTGCTGGAAAAGGGCCCCAGCTGTCCGGTGGGGGGGCCGCTGGCGCTGCTTGGCTGGCGGGGCTCGATCGACCAGCCCGAACAGCCCCTGGCCCTGCTGCAGGCAATGGAAGCCTGGGCGAAATCCGGCGACCTGGCGGTGGAACGCCACGAAGAGCCGCGCCAGCTGGCCCTGCTTAACCAACCGCAGTTGGCGATTCAACTCAGCGGCGCCGCCTTAACCAAAGAGGCCCTGCTGGCGGCCCTGGGGCAATTGGCGAGCTGGCCAGGCAGCAGCCGCGTCAGCCTGCTGCTGGCCAGCGACGGCCAGCGCAGCGCCCATCCCAGTGCAGCCCTTGAACCCCAGCGGCGCCCCCTGATCGAACTGGGGGCCAAGGGTTCCGATATCTCAGCCCTGCGACTGGATTCCGAGCTGCTGATCGAATGGAGCTAGACCGAAATGGAACTAGATCTAATGGAGCTAGACAAGGGGCAATGCTTTGCCCCGGGCATCAATCCTGAATTGTCAGCTTGTTGATACGGCTGCCGCCCTTGAGTGCCATCACCACATCGAGGTTGTTGGTGTGGCCAAAAACGGTGTGCACACCATCCAGGTGGGGCTGGGCTTCATGACAGATGTAAAACTGCGAGCCGCCGGTGTTTTTGCCGGCATGGGCCATGGCCAGGGTGCCGGCCTTGTGCTTCTGGCTGTTGATCTCACAGTTGATCTTGTAGCCAGGGCCGCCGGTGCCAGCCACGCCGCGGGCACCCTCGCGGCTGTTGGGACAACCACCCTGGGCCATGAAGCCCGGGATCACTCGATGGAAGGCCAAGCCGTCGTAGAAGCCTTCCCTGGCCAATTTCACGAAGTTGGCCACGGTGTTGGGTGCATCGGCATCGAACAGTTCCAACTCGATGCTGCCGGCATCGGTATCCATCACGGCCTTGGTCACTGCTGCTGCTGGCAAACGGCTCCCAGTATGCGCGTTGCCGTCCGGTAGAACTATTCCCGTTTCACCGGGAACGCCCCGTTCCGCCGCCGATGAGCTTCAGCCCCGGTCTCGACCTCAGCCAGGCCCGTCTCGGCGTTCTCGGTGGCAGCGGTCTCTATGCCATGGATGGCCTGGAGGATATCCAGGAGATCGTGGTGGACACCCCCTACGGCCCCACCTCAGACAGCCTCAGACTCGGTCGCCTGGGGGATTTAGAAGTTGTGTTTCTGGCCCGCCACGGCCGCCACCACAGCCTCACCCCCACGGAGGTGCCCTACCAGGCGAACATCTGGGCCCTGCGCTCCTTGAAGGTGCGCTGGATCCTGTCGGTGTCGGCCGTGGGCTCGCTGCAGCCCGAGCATGAGCCGCTGGACATGCTGGTGCCAGATCAATTCATCGATCGCACCCAGCAGCGGCCCCTGAGCTTTTTCGGCCAGGGTGCCGTGGCCCACGTCACCCTGGCCGATCCCTTCTGCCCGGTGCTGAGCAGGGTGCTGGCCGACGTGGGCGAGAGCTTGATGCCGGCTGATCGCAGCCTGCATCGCGGCGGCACCTACCTCTGCATGGAGGGTCCGGCCTTCTCCACCCGCGCCGAATCCGAGCTCTACCGCAGTTGGGGCTGTGCCGTGATCGGCATGACCAACCACAGCGAAGCCCGGCTGGCCCGAGAAGCCGAGATCGCATACACCACCTTGGCGATGGTCACCGATTACGACTGCTGGCACCAGGACCACGACGCGGTCACGGTGGAGATGGTGATCGAAAACCTGCGCAGCAACGCCGCCCTGGCCCAGACCATCGTGCGGGCAACCGCTGAACGGGTGAGCGCCATCCGTCCCACCAGCAGCTCCCACCAGGCCCTGCGCAATGCCCTGATGACCCCTAAGGAGCAGGTGCCTGGCGAATGTCGTCGCCGCATCGACCTATTCACCAGCCCCTACTGGGGTGCCTATCTGGGCTAAAAAAAGCTGCCTACCAGTACTTAAAGACAGGGCTAAACCCCAGCGCCAGGCTGAAGCACAGCCCTAAATGAGAAGGCTGATCCAGTCGGTCCGGAGGATCGCCCCAAAGGATCGCCCCGGAGCATCGCCCCGAAGCATCTCCCAAGAGATCGGTTGATCCGCCTCCTAGGCCCGGTCAGCAGGCTCAGCGGGGGCTAGAGGGCTGGGGATCGGCCGACCTCTGCAGGGCCAGCAGGGTGGATCGCAGCGACGGCCCATGGCGCTCCAGGGCGGCGCGGGCCGTGCTGGGGTCCAGCTGGGTGGCTGCGATCAACAGGGCCAGCTTCACCGAGCCCGCCGCCTGGTCCAGCAACTCCCTGGCGGGCTGCCGCTCCAGCCCAGCCAGGTCCCGCAGGATGCGCAGGGCCCGATCCTCCAGCTTGCTGTTGGTTACGGCCACATCCACCATGCGGTTGCCATGCACCTTGCCCAGCCGCACCATCACGCCGGTGGAGAGGATGTTGAGCGCCATCTTGGTGGCGGTGCCGGCCTTGAGACGGGTGGAACCGGTGAGCAG
>CANHSW010000158.1 GCA_947463165.1 Cyanobacteriota bacterium | reverse complement strand
TGTTCCTTTACGACCTGCAGACCAAGTCGGCCGAGGTCGTGGCCTCAGCACCCTTGGCGGATACCCTCGGAGCACCCCTGCTGCGCAGCATCGGGCGCGCCACCATGGGTCAACCCCTGCGCCAGGGGGCCCGCTACCGCCAAGCCAGTCTCGATGGGATAGCCAGGCTGCAGACGGTGCTGGAAGGCGGGGCAGATCCCGGCGAACCGGCCACGGCGGAGCTGGTGCAATTGCCCACCACGGTGCCAACCCATGAACAAACCCAGTCCAGCAATGCCCGCACCTGGGTGCTGGTGCTACTGGCGGTAGGCACGATCGTGCCGATGCTCACCTGGTGGATCTTTTCGCGCTGAGTATCTATGGCATTGAGTAATTGGTTGGGTGCTTTTGGTCGTGCCCAGTCGCTGGATGTTTCCAATGACATTGAGCGCGGCTATGAAGCCGCCCTGGTGATCCAGAGCATTGAGCTGGAGCACTACAACGACCGGCCGGTGAGGCCTGAGCTGGAGTTGAGCATCCCCCGTTCGGCCCAGGCTCGACTGCTACGGCGGTTCCGCACGGCCCTCAATGTATGCCGCCAGGCCCTCGATAACGTTGAACCCCATCGCGTTGAGTTGACGGGCCAAGAACTGCGTCAGGTGCAACTGATTGAGGCGGTGTTAACCCGCTACGACAGCAACCGGCGACCGCTGCCGACGATCAGCCGCACACCAGAGATGTTGCCCCGCAGCTTGCTTGGCGTGGTGGACCAGATGCGACGGCAGCTGGATCCAGCCGCAGAAGCCAATGTGGTGGCCGGTTTTCGCCGCCGCCGCGACTCCACCCTGGTGTCCCTGCGCATCCTGCTGCTGCTGATCCTGGTGCCGGTGCTGGTGCAGCAGATCAGTCGCACCTATCTGGTGTCGCCGCTGGTGGACAATTTTGCGATGGAAAGCCCCCTACTTTCCTACGCAAAACCTCACCTGCAGGAAAAGGCTATTGAGAAGCTAAGGGAATATAAATCTGAACTTGAATTCGATGCACTGCTCAAGGGGGAAGCACCCCCCTCCAGGGAGGAGATGCAAGCCCAGCTCAGCGAGCGAGCCAAGCAATTGAATGAAGAGGCCGATCAGGAAAGCACCCATGCGATCAAAAATGTTCTAGCCGATATCGGCGGCCTCCTAGGTTTTACCTTGGTTTGCGTCTTTGGCCAGCGCGATCTGCAGGTATTGAGGGGGTTTCTCGACGAATTGATCTATGGCTTAAGCGATAGCGCCAAGGCCTTTTCAATTATTCTTTTTACCGACATATTCGTTGGCTTCCATAGTCCAGAGGGCTGGACCGTATTGCTTGATGGTGTAGCCCATCACCTGGGTATTCCCGCCCGGGAAAATTTCATAATGTTATTCATCGCCACCTTCCCGGTGGTGCTGGCCACGATATTTAAATACTGGATCTTCCGTTACCTCAACCGGGTATCGCCATCTTCTGTTGCAACCCTGCGCAACATGAACGGTGGCGGCTGAGTTACCCCCCCAGCCGGGCTCGCTTACCCTGGTGCTGGGGGCCGCCCGCAGTGGCAAGAGTCGCTGGGCGGAGCATCTGGCCAGCAGCAGCAGCTTGGCGGTTACCTACTTGGCTACCGCCAGCCCCAGGCCAGACGATCCCCTTTGGCAGGCCAGGCTGCAGCTGCATCGCCAGAGGCGACCCGCCCACTGGGGTTGTCTGGAAATAGCTGAGCCCGAGCGGTTGGCTGGTTGTCTGCAGGCACTGGCCGCCTGCCAGCTGGCCCTGGTGGATTCCCTGGGTTCCTGGGTGGCTGCGGGCCTTGATCTGGAGGCCGGCGCCTGGCTGCAACTCTGTGATCAGCTGGAGGCGGGCCTGATCGGCAGCGAGGCGGCCGTGGTGCTGGTCAGTGAGCAGACCGGTTGGGGGTTGGTGCCGCCCACGGCCATTGGCGGGCTGTTTCGGGATCGCCTCGGGGCCCTGGAGCGCCGCCTGGTGGCGATCAGCAGTGGCTGCTGGCTAGTGGTGGCGGGAAGGGCCCTCAACCTGCTGGCCCAAAGCCAAGCCGTACCCAGCGACTGAGAGCATCTAGGCCAGCAGTTGCTTTTTTGGCGCCGAGAGCATGCCCAGGGTCGTCCTGTTTCAACCCCAAATTCCGCCCAATACCGGCAATGTGGCCCGCACCTGTGCGGCTACGGATACGGAACTGCACCTGGTGGAGCCCCTCGGTTTTGCCATCGACGACCGTCAGCTGCGGCGGGCAGGTCTCGATTACTGGCCCCTGGTGCGCCTGCGACGCCACCAGGACTGGGATCAGTTCCGCAGTCATCAACTGGGCCATAGCGGCCGCCTGGTTGCCCTCAGCCGCCATGCCTCCAGCAGCTACCTGAACTTTGATTTTGCCGCTGATGACTGGCTGCTGTTTGGCCGCGAGAGCGATGGTCTGCCGGCGGCGGTCCAGGCCAGCGCCGATGCCCGCCTCCACATCCCGATGCTGCGCCATAGCGGCTCGGATGGGGGTGGGGTGCGCAGCCTCAACCTGTCGGTTTCGGTGGGGATTGTGCTGTTCGAGGCCCTGCGCCAGCTGGGTGGGCTTGACAATCGGTTTCCTTAGCTGCATGAGGCTGGACAAGGGGGCAACTGATGCTGTATCCAGCTGCACTTGTGCTTTTTGGTTCAGTCCGCTACTGTCTGGCCGCTTGGCAATGTCGGCTTCTCCTTGGACCTTTCTATGTTGGGAAACTGTGCATGAGGCCCTGGCTTACGATCCTGCGGTTGAGCTTCTGCCTGCCGGCGGCCTTGCCCTTGGCCGTGGCTGCCCTGGTGCCCGACAGTCAACAGTCGGCTCCCCCGCTGGAACCGCTGCTGGCAGCTCTGCCTGCCACCAGTACCGAGCGAGTTTGGGTGAAGGTGCGCAGCGGCATCAGCAACGAGGATCTCGCTAACCGCCTGGCGATTCAGGAAGAGCGACTGGCTGAGCTAAATGATGTGAATGAGGATCACCGCTACGCCAGTGGTGAATGGCTGGTGCTGCCGAGCCAGAGCTTGCGCAGCGCCAAGCAACTGGCCTCTATTGACACCACTGAGCTGAGGCGCTCGCCGCCCCTGGAAAAACCACCTGCGCTGCAGGAGCCTGCGGCAGTTGTCAGCTTTGGCGACACGGTGGTCAAGATTGCCCAGCGCTACGGCCTCAGCCTCAGCGAGCTGCTGCGACTGAACCCAGGCCTGGAGACAGCTCAATTGGTGGTGGGTAGCCCGATCAGGTTGGCCCAGTCGGCGCCGATGCGGCCCCAGCTGGTGCTCGGCCTCAAACCCGCAGCCAGTGGCGGCCTGAGCTGGCCAGAGTTGCCGAGCTTCGGGGAGTCAGACCGGCAGCCCCCTAATCAGGGCCTCACCAACGGTGGCTGGATCTGGCCCACCCGGGGCATGTTCACCTCAGGCTACGGCTGGCGCTGGGGCCGCATGCACAAGGGAATCGATGTGGCCAACAATGTGGGCACCCCGGTGGTGGCCTCCAAGGCTGGTCGCGTCGTCTTTGCCGGCTGGCACGATGGCGGTTATGGCTACCTGGTGACCATCGCCCACGCCGACGGCAGTCGCTCCCTCTACGGCCACAACAGCAGCCTGCTGGTGCGGGAAGGCCAAGAGGTGGATCAGGGCCAGACCATTTCCCAAATGGGCAGCACCGGTCGCAGCACCGGCCCCCACCTGCACTTCGAAATCCACCCGGCCGGCAGCGGCGCGATGAACCCCTTGGCATTCCTGCCGCCCCGCGCCTGATAAAGTATGCGGAGCTCGGCTCGGTAGCTCAGCTGGTTAGAGCGTGGGATTCATAACCCCAAGGTCGGGAGTTCAAGTCTCCCCCGAGCCATGCTGGAAACCTCGCTTTTGCGAGGTTTTTTTGTATTGCGGCATTTTTGTGCGATTGCATGCAAAAAGCCAGGGCAGCTGCATTGGTTGCCCTAAGCAAGCGGATACCAAGCGGCCAGCTTCCACGCGGCCAATTTCCAAGCAGCCAGCTTGCAAGCAGCCAAGTTCCGAGCAGCCGGGTTCCCAGCAACGGGGGGCTAGTTCAGAATTGATCTTGTCTGAACTGACACCGCTGCCACCGGCAAGCCAGGAGAGCGCACCATGGCCCTAGATCAGCTAAAAGCCTTTCTGGCCAAGATGCAGGACGACCTGGCCCTGCGGCAATCGGTAATGGCTGCGGCCACCGCCGACGACGTGGCCAAGATCGGCGCCGCCAGCGGATTTTCTTTCTCCGGCGACGAGCTGCTGCGGCTCTCTGGCCAGAAGGTGGGCCGGGTCACCGTCACCAAGCAGGACATTCCAGGCGAATACAACTGACCAGGCAAATACAACTGACCAAGCGCCTACAACCAAACCCTGGCCAGGGGCTCAGCGGGGCCTGGCATAGGCCCCATAGGGTCTGCGTTCCTTGGCCGCTGCTATCGCCCCATCAAAGCCTGCATCGAAGCGAGCCGCCAAAACCGCATCGGCGCGGGTAAGGCCATCCACCTTGTGGGTGTAGACAATCGCCCCGACGTGGCCCCAGCCGAGGCTGAATTCGGCGTGATGGCCCTGCTCTTCGCAGATTGCAGCGGCGATGTTGACCCAGGCCAGGGCCTGCTGAAAGTCGGGAAATTTCCAGCTCTTTTGCAAGTGATGGCCATCCATCAGCTGCCAGCCGGGCAACTGGTGGAGCAGATCTGATAACTCAGCCTGGCTGAGCTTTGCTGCACCCTGACTACAGGGGATACAGGCTTCCTGGTGCAGGCCCATGGCAGCTTGGCAAAGGTCAGAGCTCAATCATGGTCGTTGCTCGGCAGCCATGGCTGCTGCTAGGCAGGGGAAGCGCGGGGCTGGATCCCGAAAAGCTCGCCAACAGCTGGTCAGCACTGGCCTGGCCAGCCCACTAGAGAGGCAGAAGCTGCAGATCGGCAGCAGGTTACTGGTCAGGGCTTAAGCATTAATACTTACCAGCCCTGCCTGGGTCACTTAACTGGAGTTAGTTCAGATAAGTGCCATGACCATTAAATGCGGTGACTTGATCAGCCTCAGCCAGAAACCAGGCGGTACCTACCAAGTGGTGAATATCGATGAGTTTTCTGACTGTGTCTGGGTGCGGCGCTGGCCCCTGGCCAGCCAACGCTCACCAACTTTTGCAGTGCCCACCAATGAGCTAAGCACAGAATCTGCGCAGAACGCCAAATGATTCCACCAAACACAGCCGTACTAAGCCGCCTACTACGCTCCGCCAAGTTTGCAGCCCTGTTGGCATTTTTGATCGCCACTGCAGCTGAGTGGTACAGAATTGAATCCGGCAATTCCTAACCAGGCAAAATTTTGCAACGTCATCATTAAGGATGACTCTAGAAAACCGCCAAAGTTGATCGAATTAACGCCGGCGGAAGCTGGGGGCAGGGCAGCCGACCTGCCCCCTTGATCTAGTCAGCAAAATTAAGATTTTTCGAGCTGCCCGCACTATCCGCCCACATCGGCGCACATGGGCTGTCACCACTAGCTATCCACACAGATGACAAGAAAGCTTCCCTCAGAAGCTGTCAACTGGAGCTGCCCAATAAATTTGAGCACTTAATTCTCCCTTGAACTTTCCATAGACTGGCTGATCTGCTTTTTAAGTCGCAGATTTGGACTAAGACCGGCCAAAAGCTGTTGGTTACTTGGCAGCTTAAGGTCAGTTGCCAGGCCAAATCTTGACAGCAGCAGAATGAAGCCATAGGTGGGATCAATCAGGTGGCGGATCTTGCCGTTA
>CANHSW010000157.1 GCA_947463165.1 Cyanobacteriota bacterium | reverse complement strand
GCGCCCCCGCTGGCGCATCCTCCATAGCGCCAGCCTGGCCTACCCCACCAAGCTGCGCCAGCAGCTGGTGGCCATCGGCCAGGGCCAAGCCAGCAGTGCCGCCGCCCTGCTGGAGTTGGCAGAAGCGGTTACGGAGGCCCAGGCCGCCGCCGCCCAGGCCTGCGACCCCCGGGGCCTGGCCCAGCTGGTGGGTTGCCACGGCCAAACCATCTGGCACCGCCCCCCCTGCGGCGCTGGCCAGGCCGATGACCAGAGCCGCCGAGGCGCCAGTTGGCAGCTGTTGCAGGCGCCGCTACTGGCCAGCCTGCTAGGCAAGCCTGTGGTATTCGACTTTCGAGCGGCCGATTTGTCCTTGGGGGGCCAGGGAGCGCCGCTGGTGCCCCCCTGCGATGAAGCCCTGCTGGGCCGCATCGGCGGCTGGCGGGCCCTGCTCAACCTGGGGGGGATCGCCAATCTCACCCTGCTGCCGCCGGCTCTGGGCCCGGATCGACACCAGCCAGTGCTGGGCTGGGACTGCGGTCCGGCCAACAGCCTCCTGGATCTGGCGGTGCAGCGCTTCAGCGGCGGCGAACTGCTCTGGGACGCCGATGGGGCCTGGGCCCGCCGCGGCCAGATCGATGAGCAATTAATCGAGCACTGGCTGCAGGCCCCCTATTTCCAGCAGGCTCCCCCCAAGTCCACCGGCCGGGAACTATTTGGTGCCAGCGACCTGGAAATCCGTCTGGCCGACCTGGGCCGCAGGGCCGCCAGCTCCGGCCTTGGTCTCGATGCCGCTGATGCCCTGGCCACCCTGACGGCCTTCACTGCCGCCGTGGTGGCCCAGGACCTCAAGGGCGGCCCCACACCGCTGGAGCTGTTGGTGGCTGGCGGGGGTGCCCGCAACCTGCTGCTGATGGAGCAGTTGCAAAGGCGTTGCCCCGGCACGGTCGTGCGATCCCTGGCTGAACTGGGTATTAACGAGGCGCAGCGCGAGGCCCTGGCCTTCGCCCTCCTGGCCTGGTGGCACCAGCTGGGCCAGCCTGGTTCGGCCCCGGCCGTAACCGGAGCTTCCCGGCCGACTGTGCTGGGGGTTTGCGCAAAACCCTGACTGCCTGGGCCTGGTACCGCTCAACGGCCCCGCCAGCGGCGTAACGGCAGGCAACAAGCGCAAGGGCAAAGGCGACAAGCGCGCCTGTGCACCCATAGGTTCAACCCAGTCGGTTCGTGCCCATGACCGCCAGCAACCCAGGCGAGGGCGGCAATGCCATGGCCCTCTACGGCCGCATCAGCGCCGAGCAGGAGCTGAGCCAATCCCTGTTTCGCCAGGCCCTGCAGGATCCAAAGGGAGCCCTGGAGCGCATTGTGCAGCTGGGCCGTGATTGGCAACTACCCGTCACCGCTGAGGAGGTCAAGGCCCACCTGGGCTCCCTTGACGATGGCGCCAGCAAGCAATGGCTGCTCAAAGCCCGCGGTGGCCTCTGAGCGGCGCTGGGTGCCTGGACGATTCAAGCCGCCACCGCCCGCCCAGCTAAAGAACAGCCAGTAACTGACAATCGCCAGACCGGCTGCCACCACAAGGGCCGTCACCTGCTCGAGGCGTTTGATCATGGCGGCGGCGACAGGGCGAAGTCAGTCTGGCTGAGGCAGGTGGGGCAAGTGCGGCGAGCCCCCGCCGGGCGATTCTGGCGGTGATTCTGGCGGAGGCTGGCCGGGCGTGCTTTTTGGCGGCTCGCCGGGGATGATGCAGGGTGGCTAGGTTTTTGAATCGCAGCCGCGCCGTCCTAACCACCCTCCCCTCCCCGTGCTCCGCCTCGAACGCATCGGCAAGATCTATCCCACTGGTGAGGTGCTGCGCGACGTCACCTGGGAGGTGAAACCTGGGGATCGAGTCGGCTTGGTGGGCGTCAACGGTGCCGGCAAATCCACCCAGCTGCGCCTGATTGCCGGCTTGGAGGAGCCCAGCAGTGGCCAGGTGGTGACCCAGGGGAACCCCCGCATCGCCTACCTGCAACAGGAGTTCGATGTCGACCCCAGCCGCAGCGTCCGCCAGGAACTGTTTCAAGCCTTTGGTGAGGCGGCGCTGGTTCTAAATCGCCAACGACAGGTGGAGGCGGAACTGGCGGGCGAAAAGGCCGCCAACGACCCGGAACACCTGGAGGTTCTGATCCACGAACTCGGGAGCCTGCATGAGCGCTTCGAAGCGCTGCATGGCTACGAGCTCGATGCCCGCATCGACAAACTTTTGCCCAGCATTGGCTTCAGCGTGGAGGGGGCCGAACAACTGGTGGCCGACTATTCCGGCGGTTGGCAGATGCGCATCGCCCTTGGCAAAATTCTGCTGCAAGATCCAGACCTACTGCTACTGGATGAGCCCACCAACCACCTGGACCTCGAAACAATTCAATGGCTGGAAAACTACCTGGTGGACCAAACTGCCGCCCTGGTGGTAATCAGCCATGACCGCACCTTTTTAGACAGGGTATGCACCCAGATAGTTGAAACAGAGCGGGGCATCTCCCGCACCTATTTAGGAAATTACAGCCAACACCTGGAGCAAAAACTGCTGGAGCGCGAGGCCAGCCAGGCCGCCTTTGATCGCCAGCAAAAGGAACTATCCTCCCAACAGGCCTATATCGATCGCTTCCGGGCCAGCGCCACCCGCTCCACCCAGGCCAAGAGCCGAGAGAAGCTAC
Organism: Cyanobacteriota bacterium; assembly: GCA_947463165.1. Taxonomy (GTDB): domain Bacteria; phylum Cyanobacteriota; class Cyanobacteriia; order PCC-6307; family Cyanobiaceae; genus UBA5018. The sequence continues at coordinate 3,093 of CANHSW010000157.1, read as the reverse complement.
TCGACAAGGTGGAGCGGATCGAAGCTCCCATTGAGAGCCTTACGGGCCCAAAATTTCGCTTCCCAGAAGCGCCACGCTCCGGCCGCATCGTGGCCGAAATTGGCGATCTCAGCCACACCTATGGCGAAAAGATTCTTTTTCTTGGCGCCAATCTAGAGGTGGAGCGAGGCGAAAGGATTGCCTTTGTTGGCCCAAATGGCGCCGGCAAATCCACCCTATTACGACTGATCATGGGGATGGAGAAACCCGATGATGGCCACGCCACGATCGGCGAGCACAACGTGGTGGCCGGCTACTTTGAGCAGAACCAAGCCGAAGCCCTCGATCTGGAAAAAACCGTTATCGACACAATATTTGAAACCGTTCCCGACTGGACCCAAACCCAGGTGCGCTCCCTGTTGGGCAGCTTCTGCTTCTCCAACGAGAGCGTGTTTAAACAGGCGGGCAAACTCTCCGGGGGAGAGAAGGCCCGACTCGCCCTGGCTTTGATGCTGCTGCGACCCTGCAACCTGCTGCTGCTGGATGAGCCCACCAACCACTTGGACATTCCTGCCAAACAGATGCTGGAAGATGCCTTGATCGAATACGAGGGGGCCGCGCTATTAGTAAGCCACGACCGCACCTTCATCGCCCGGGTAGCCAACCGCATCGTGGAACTGCGCGATGGCGAACTGGTGCTATATCGGGGCGACTACGCCTACTACCTGGCCAAGAAACAGGAGGAAGCCGACCAGGCCCTAGCCGCAGCTGCCCAGGCAGACCGGCAGCAGAAGCAGGCCAGTGCCAGGGCCAAAAACAATGAAAAGCTGGCTCAGAAACGCCAGGCCAAAGCCGAAGCTCGCCAAGCCAAGGCCTAAACCGAATCCAAGCGCCCTGGCGGCGTCAAACTGCCGCTGCCACACAACTTCATAGAGTCCTAGGCATACCCACTCATTTTTGAGACCAAAGTGAAACAAACGGCGTCAGTGTGCATAGGCTGACATCACCATCCCCTGACGGAGCTCGGTCATGTCAAGCGGCTTCCAACAGTTCAGCACCCCTTTCAACAGCGGTTCATTCCATGGCGGCGGCTTCAGCGGCGACTGCTTCGCCAGCGGCGACTGCTTCGCCAGCGGCAGCGGCCCCAGCGAGGCTGGCACTGGCCACCAGAGCCACTCCACCAGCGATGCGATGGAAACCTATTTCAGCTGCATCACCACCTGCTCCCTCGATGATGGGGAATGCGTCACACGCTGCGTCGAGGAACTGCGCGAGCAGGCCTGAAGCAGCCAGACGGGGCAGCCCGGCCGGACCGCCAAGCCACGAAACGAACACGAAATCAGGGCAAGCGTTGCAACCGCTACGCAAGCCCTTGAAACAGTTTGTAGCATTGGGACTGATCAAAGCCCAATCGCGAAGTTCAGTCATGTCCGAACCGCTAGCACTGAGTCTCGGCCAAAAATTTGAGCTCGAGCGCATGAGCCGCGCCATCGACGCCACGGCCGACCTGCAAACCCTGCAAGGAATTGCCAAGCAACTGCTGCAGGCCTGGCACAGCCAGAAAGCCGCAACCCAGTGGGTGATGCGCCAGCAGCTTGAGTCTCCCTCACGCTTCGCAGCTGGATTTGCTCAGCAGTCTCCCAGCGAGGCCTGATCAAGCATCTATCAAGTCCACCTCTTGCTGGCATTTCAGCCACCTGTCAAGCCTCACACCAATCCGACATCAGCCCATATCACCAATACAGCAGCCCAGCAGGCAAGTTCAAAACATTAGAATCCCTGTTAGCTCCAGGAGCTTCACCGGGCAAAGATGGAACAGCCAGCTTAGTTGCCGTCATTGATTATAAGCAAATGAATTTCAAGCCAAAACGAATCAACCCCAAATCACAAGATTAATTTAGTTCAATCCACTGCATAGCCTATTATAAATCCGCCGCCTAGCCTGCCATCCGGTCCAGGGCTCATGCCAGCTATAAGACTGCGCAATTACAAGCTTGCGCCATCATTTAACCGCCCATTTGGGCTGGGGTAACCTCCAATTCCAGTCTGCGATTATCCCTTTCCACAGTAAGGAGCAGCGGACGGCCCACCCCGGCGCGCTCCACGGCGGTGACTAAATCAGCGGGGCTTTGCACCAACTGCCCGGCCGCTGAGACCACCACATCCCCCTGCCGCATGCCCGCCCTGGCGGCTGGACCGCTCTGGACCACAGAAACCACCCTTGCGCCAGCTCCAGCAGCTCCGCCGTCAGCAGCCCGCACGGTATCGAGAGCCAGGCCGATGAACGGATGACTGACCCGGCCCGAGGCGATCAATTGGGCTGAGATCTCCCGCGCCCGGTTGATCGGGATGGCAAAGCCAAGACCAGCGCCAGGCCCCGTTCGCACCAGGGTATTGATGCCCACCACCTCGCCATCGGCATTGAGGAGGGGGCCGCCAGAATTTCCAGGGTTGATCGCAGCATCAGTCTGGATTAAATCCAGGCGCTTATCCATTATCCCCAGCTTGCTGGCATTGCGATTGAGGCTACTAATGATTCCCAGGGTCACGGTGTTATCAAGGCCGTAGGGATTACCCACGGCAATGGCCCAGTCGCCCACGTGCACGGCGTCGGAATTGCCCAGAACAGCCACGGGCCATGGGCCCGCTCCCACCAGCCTCACCAGGGCCAAATCGGTGATCCGGTCGATGCCAACCACCCGAGCGGCCACCCGCCGGCCATCGGGCAAGCCCACCGTGACCCGCTCGCTCTTATCCACCACATGGGCGTTGGTGAGGATCAGGCCATCGGCCTGGAAAATCACGCCACTGCCCTGACCTCGCTCCGTGCGTTGGGAGGGGGGGGCCACTTGGGGCAGTGCAAAGAATTGACGGAACAGGGGATCCGCCAGCAGGCCCCGGGGCAGAGCTCCCACGGCAGCTCCCGGCGCCATCACCTTGCGCTCCGTATCGATGGTGACCACCGCAGGCCCAGCGCGACGAACCGCGACGGCTACAAACGACTGGCTGGAGAGGAGCCCCGCCTTGGCCGACTGGGCCCGGCTAGGGGGGGAGGAGCCCAGCAGCAGCGCCCCGCCGAGCAGGGGTCCAGCGGCGGCCGCGAGGCTGCCGATC
>CANHSW010000156.1 GCA_947463165.1 Cyanobacteriota bacterium | reverse complement strand
TAGGCGCAGCGCCTGTGGTGGCCTTCAGCATCGCTGACCGGCTCACCGGCACTTATGGCCAGGCGCAACTGACCAGCCATGTCTTCTCCGCTATGTAAATCCTGTCAGCTGGGGCCAGCTTGGTCGCCGGGCCGCAGCTCCAGGATGGCCCTGGCAAGCTGGGCCGCAGCGCCAGCACCAGAAAAGCCTTGGGCATCTCCGCATTTACATCTACATCTATCTCTGCATTTTTTGCGCCTTTGAATATAAAATCAAACCCAAATCTAAGTCATAATCTGAATCTGCTTATGCCTCTATCTCTGCTATTGGCTGGTCTGGTTTTGGCTTCTAGTGGCGCGGCCCTGGGCGATCCAGTCGCAACCCTGCCAGCGGATCTGGAGCCGCTGCGCATAGCCCTGGAACGCCATGGCTTCCGGGTGTTGCTGCAGCCCCCGCCCCGGGCCGGGACCTACGGTCTATTTGAATCTCGTAGTAAGCGCCTGTGGATTGCACCGGTGAGCTTTGATCTCGGCATCGGCCGCCATACTTTTCTGCACGAGGCGGCCCATGCCGCCCAGAGCTGTCCCGCCGGCAAGCTCACCCCCATCGGTTGGAAGCTGCTGCTCAATCCCGTAGTGGCCAAAGAGATCCAGGGCATTACCACTCAGCACTATCACTTCAATACCTGGCCCCTGGAGCGGGAAGCATTTGCCGTTCAGGGCCAACCCAACGCCATGGCCCTGATCATTCGCGCTCTCGATCAACGCTGCCGTCCAATAAAAGCCAGGCCACCAGGGCCAACAACAGCCAGGGCAGGGCGATGAGCTGCAGCAGCCATTGGCCCACCTGCAACAGCGGTTCCACCAGCCAGTGAAAGCTCGAAAGCGTCACTGCCAGTAATAGCAACAGCCAAACCATCAGAGCAGAGCAATATCAAGAAGGTTCATCTAGAGACTTGATAACCAAGCCAGCATTGTTAATCGCGGTTGCCAACTGGGGTGGCAAAACGTCGCCGCGCAACAGCTGCCAGCTCCCCTCCCGCCAGGCCAGCACCCTGCTAGCGATGCCAGCGCCGGCTGGCCAGGGCAGCGGCCCCAGCAGCGGCAATTGCGGGAAAATGGCCTTGGCCTCGGCCGCGTTGCTCGCCGCCTGCTCTCCGGAGCGGTTGATGCTGGTGGTAGCCAGCGGCCCACTAAGCCGCAATAGCTCGCGGGCGGCGGCGCAGGCAGGAATGCGCAGCCCCAGGCTGCCGCCGCCGGGATGCAGCGCCTCGGCCCAACTACCGCTGGCCGGCAGCACCAGGGTGACGGCCCCCGGCCAAACGGCCTCAGCCAGCTGCAGCCATTCCGCTCGCCAAGGCAGGCCCAACACATCCTGCAACTGCTGAGCATCGGCAGCCATCAGGATCAAGGGCTTGTCGGCTGGGCGCCGCTTCAGGCGCCAGATCTGGGCCGCGTCCCGGGGGTGAGCCGCCAGAGCCGGCAGGGTGTCGGTGGGAAACATCACCGCGCCACCGCTGGCCAGCCTGGCGGCCAGCTCCGGGGCATTCAACACAAACTCGGAGCTCCCAGCCAGAGAGTTAGATATCGGCTCAGACATAGAGCCAGATATCGGGCTAGACATAGAGCCAGGCATGGAGTCAGATGTCAGGCTAGACATAGAGCTGGAAATAGGGCCGGACATAGAGTTGGATACCGGGCCGGGAATGGCGCCACCGATCAATTAATCGGTCGATGGGCTGAGGCAAAGCGTAGGGTTCCCTCCAGATCGCTGTGGCCGCAGACAGCCTCCAGGCCGCTTTGGTGCAGCAGGGCCAGCACCGCCGAGCTCTGGTCGTGGTGGTGTTCCAGCAGCAGCAGGCCCCCAGGCGCCAAATGCACCGAGGCGCCGGCCACGATCAAGCGGATCGCATCCAGGCCATCTACGCCGCCATCGAGCGCCATGGCCGGCTCGTGATCCCGCACCAGCGGCTCCAGCTGTCGCCACACCGCCGTAGGGATGTAGGGCGGATTGGCCACCACCAGCTCCAGCAACCCTCGCTGGGCAGCCAGCGGCTGCCACCAGCTGCCGCAAATGGTCTGCACCCGATTGCCCAGGCCGGCGGCCACCAGGTTGGCGCCCGCCTGGGTGAGGGCCTGGGGGCTGAGATCCACGGCAAAGCCCCTGCTTTCGGGCCATAAACGCGCCAGGGCCACGGCCAGGCAACCCGAGCCGGTGCCCAGATCGGCCCAGTTGGCCGGGGGCCGTGGCGGGATAAGCAGCTGTGGTGCGTTCAACAGCCGTGGCGGGTGCAACAGCCGTGGCGGGTGCAACAGCCGTGGCGGCATCAGCAATTGCTGAGCCAAATCGACTAACTGCTCGGTTTCGGCGCGGGGAATCAGCACGCCGGGGGCCACCGCCAGCTCCAGGTCTCGCCAGGGACAGCGACCTATCAGATATTGCAGCGGTTCATCGGCCTCCAGGTGGCGTTGCCAGAGGGCAGCCAGGGCCTGGCAGGAAAGCCGCAATTCCAGGCTGCGCTCTGGATGGAGCCTCACCGCCTGCAGCGCCTGCCAACCCAGGCCGCCGGCCAGGTCGATCAGCCAGTCGAGATCCGCCGGCCGGCCGCCAGCGCTGAGCAGGCTGCGCCGCCAGCTCAGCAACTGTTCGCCGCTGAGACGCTCGCCCCGGGAATCCATGCCTGGAGATTAGGTGGGCTGCCAGCGCAGACCCGGCATGGCCCTTAGCGCTCCCCTCAGCTCCAGGGTCAATAGGCGCGAGGCAAGCGCCGCCGCCGGTTGCTCCAGCTCCAGAGAGAGCTGCTCCAGCGTGGCGCCGCTGCCCACCGCCGCCAACAGCTCCGGATCGTCGCCGGAGTTGCCAAACCCTGGCTCTGGTGCGGCTGTGGGCGGCTGGGCAGATCTGGCAGCCGCCAGGGGACCTGGCCCCAGCTGGCGGATCAAATCGCGCGGATCCAGCAGGGCCGAGGCCATGCCGGTGAGCAGCCGATTGCTGCCTTCTGCGGAGCGCTTGCCCGCATCCGCCGGCACCACCCAGATCGGCAAGCCCTGATCCCAGGCCAGGCGAGCCGAATGCAGTGCCCCACTGGACTCCGGACACTCCACCACCACCACCGCCCGGGCCAGGGCCACCTGCAGGCGATTGCGGGCTGCGAAATGCCCCGGTTGCACGGCCCCCCCGGCGGGCCATTCGCTCAACAGCAGCCCCCGCTCGGCCACCTGCCGCTGCAGTTCCGCGTGATGGCGCGGATAGACCCGCTCAATCGGGGTGCCCAGCACCGCCACCGGACGACCGCCTCGGGCCAGGCAGCCGCGGTGGGCCGCCCCATCAATCCCCTCCGCCAGGCCGCTGACCACCGGCCAACCCGCTTGCCCCAAGGCGGCACCGATCGCCTCGGCCATGGCCAGGCCGTGGGGGGAGGGCCGGCGGGTACCCACCACGGCGATCGCCTGCCGCGCCCGCAGCGGCGCCCAGAGCCCGCCGCGACCCCGCCAGCGCAGGCACAGGGGTGGTCTGGCCAGGGCCAGCAATCCCGGCGGCAAGCTGGGATCGCCGGGCACCAGCAGAGGCCCCTCTCGCGCCATGGCCAGTTTGGCCGAGGCCAGCGGATCCTCCCCCCAGTGGGCGCGGTAGGCATCGAGGGCTGCTGCCTGGCTGGGGGGCAGTTGGGCCCAGTCGCAGAGCTGCTGGGTTGGCGTTGCCCAGGCCAGGGCCGGATCGGGCAACTGGGCCCAAAGCCGGTTGAGCCGAACCCAGCCCATGCCCGGACAGCGGCTCCATAGCCACCACCAGAGCCGCCGCCGGGCATCCCAAGCCAGCGCTCGCTGCCGCTGCCCGGAGCGTTGGGCAGAAGATCGCAGCAACACCAACTTGCCCACAGCCTTCAATTCCCCCACGGCTTTTTTAGTACATATGTATTGACAGCTTATTGCGGACCGCGCTCCAGTGCCGCCACCGCGGCCGCCAGGTCATCGGGCAGCCGTCGCCGCAGCCGCCGCTGCGCCCCAGCCGAGAGGTCTATGAGCACCAACTCCACCCTGGCCTGGGCGGCGATGGCGCCATCGGCGCGCACAAACCAGCTGCGCCAAGGCATGCTCACGCCGCGCCTGGGTTCCACCCGGCTGCGCAGCTCCACCTGGTCGCCATGCAGCAATGCCTGCCGGTAATCGATCGAAAGGCTCACCACCGGCAGCTCCAAGCCGCGGGCCGAAAGGGCGCTGTACTCCAGGCCCACGCACGCCAGCGCCTCCACCCGAGCCTCCTCCAGCCAGGCCAGGTAGGCGCCATGCCACATCACGCCGGCGTGGTCGGTGTGCTGGGGCAAAACCCGACGCCGCAGTGTCCATGGCCGGGGCTCCATCACGGTATGCAGCACTGGCCGGCCTCACCTCGGCGTCGGCCATAGGCTGCCAGGCAGCCTGATCTATGCAAGTGTTTCGCAACCTTCTGATCGCCGATTCCGGTAAGGGTCACGTGGAGGAAATGGTGCGCATGCTGCGCGACATCCCCACGGTGCGCCAGGCCAGGATCAATCTCTTGCACGTGGTGAGCGAGCAGGTTGGCGAGAACTTCCAGGAGCACTGGCAAAAATCAGCCGGCCTGGTGGCCGAGGCCGTCAGCCGGCTCGGCCTGGATCCCTCCGAGGTGAACACGATCATTCGCCAGGGGGATGCCAAGCAAACCGTGCTCAAGGTGGCCGATGAGCTCAACGCAGACCTGATCGTGATGGGCTCCAGGGGGCTCAGCCGGCTGCAATCGATCCTGAGCAACAGCGCCAGTCAATACGTGTTCCAGCTGTCGACCAGGCCAATGCTGCTGGTGCGCGACGACCTCTACGTGCGCCATGTCAACCGGGTGATGGTCACCGTTGACGGCACCGGCGTGGGCGATGACGCGATCAAACTGGCCTGCGAACTGGTGCGGGACATCCCAGGGGGCAGCCTGTTTGGCATCCACGTGAGCCGCCAAGACATCATTCCCTCCCGCGGTGGCAAATCGCCCGCCGATGAGGCCCTGGCCAAAGCGGTGCTGCGGGCGCGAGGCTATGGCGTGGAGATGCAGCCGCTGCATCGCAGCGGTGACATTGGCCGCAACGTCTGCGCTGCCGCCGAGGAGACCAAGGCCGACCTGCTTGTAATCGCCTCCCAGGATCGGCGGCCCGTGGTGGCCAGGGGCCTGGTGGACATCGACCGCCTGCTGGGCAGTTCGGTGAGCGACTACATCCGGGTGCATGCACCGGCACCGGTGCTGCTGGTGCGCGAACCCGAAAGCCGCGGCTGAGCAGTTCCAGCCGGCCCTGGGGAACATTTGCAACTCGGGGCCGTTAGCGAAAATCTGGGGCTGTGAGGGAAGATCCAGGCCCGTTAGCAAAGACTGCGCTACTAGAGGCAAATCTAGTTAGCGAAAACTCATCAGAATTGAGTCCCCCTGAGCATTGTGCGACTTAGTGCACCCTGCGCCCCTGAGCAGCCAGCGCCGCTGCCCATAAGACAGCCCCGCCAAGAGCTGGAGCGATGAACGACTCCGGCCTTCAGCGGGGAATGAACTTGGCGCCCAGGGGCGGTGAGGCACTGGGCGCCAAGGCTTGGCTGGAGATCAGCCCCCTTGGCGGCTGTTGGTTTGGATGTAGAGCACCAGCAGGAACACCGTGGGCACCAACACGAACATCAAGCTGGCGACGAAGCCAAGATCGTTGGTTTCCATGGCGATTCAACGCTGGGGGCGGGTTTTCAGGGACCGTATCACCGGCAAGGGGCGACTTATCAAGGCGCTTCATCGCCCGTAGTGCTCGCCCTCGGT
>CANHSW010000155.1 GCA_947463165.1 Cyanobacteriota bacterium | reverse complement strand
CGGCTCAGCTACGACGACCAGACCTATACCGGCACGATTCGCAGCCAGAACGCCAGTGGCTGGGCCCCCACGGGCAAGCTGGCCAATTTTGTAATCAGCACTGATTGGAAGCTGGCCAGCGCCAACGATGACCAGAATTCCCGCAGCTCCAGCGGCGGCGACCTCGGCAACCCCGGCCACTTCAACGGCGGTGGCGCCGGGGTGCTGCTGATCCAGTCCGGCGGCGGCAGCAGCCTGGTGGAGGGGGGCGCCACCGACACGATCAGCCTGGCCCTGCGCAGCCAGCCCAGCGCCAATGTGGTGATTGAGCTCAATGGCGGCAGCCAGCTAAGCCCCTCGGCCGCCAGCTTCAGTTTCACCCCCGCCAATTGGTCGACGGCCCAGAGCATCAGCCTCAACGCCATCGACGACCTATTCGTGGAGGGCAGCCACAGCGGCAGCCTCAGCTTTGCTGTTAGCAGCGCCGATGCCAGCTACGCAGGCCTGGCGATGGCGCCGCTGACGGTGGCCATCGCCGACAACGACCTGATCGGCCCGCCGCCCAGCATTGCTGAGGCCACCGCCCATGGCTGGATCGATTTGCCCGCCACCGGCGCCGGCGGCTGGCTGAGCGGCGTGCTGGACGATCCCACCGATTCGGCCCGCAGCCTGGGGATCGACTTCTACCTGGCCGATCTGGACACCCCCCTGGCCAATCTGCAACTGGGCGTCAGCAGCAGCAACCAGGCGGTGGTCAGCAACGCCAATTTGATGCTCAGTGGCAGCGGCGCCAACCGCAATCTGCAGATCACCCCCAGCGGCGCGGGCCTAACCACGATCACCGTCACGGTGGCTGACGGCAGCAGCAGCGCCAGCTATGAATTTAGTTATGGCGCCTCGGCCGCCTCGGTGCTGCCCGCCAGCAGCCGCTTCCACACCGGCGCCAGCGACGCCTCCAGCGCCATCGCCATCGATGCCAACTGGATGCTGGTGGCAGACGACGAGGATCAAATCCTGCGGCTATACAACCGCCAGCAATCGGGCCTGGCCCAGGCGGGCTTTGATTTCAGCAGCTCCCTGGGCCTGGCCGGCGGCAGTGAGGTGGACCTGGAGGCCTCCAGCCGCATCGGCAACACCATCTACTGGCTGGGTTCCCACGGCAACAACACCAGCGGCGCCGACCGTCCCAACCGCGAGCGCCTGTTCGCCACCGCCCTCAGCGGCTCCGGCAGCGACACCAGCCTCAGCTTTTTGGGCGATTACCGCTACCTGGAAGACGACCTAATCGCCTGGGATGCCGCCAATGGCAATGCCCTGGGGCTGGCCGCCAGCGCCGCCGCCGGGGTGTTGCCCGAGCAGGCGGCTGGTTTCAACATCGAGGGCCTCTGCATCGCCCCAGACGGCAGCAGCGCCTACCTGGCCTTCCGCGCCCCCACCATCAGCAGCGGCGCCAGCGGCGGCAACCAGCGGGCTTTGATTATTCCGGTGACCAATTTCACCAGCCTGGTGGCGATCGGCGGCGGCAGCCCAGGTGCGGCCCAGTTCGGCAACCCGATCAGCCTGGATCTGGGCGGCCGCGGCATCCGCAGCATCGAGGCAAACGCCAGCGGCGAATACCTGATCGTCGCCGGTCCCTCTGGCGCCGCCACTGGCATCGCTCCGGCTGATTTCCGGCTATTCAGCTGGAGTGGCAACGCCGCCGACGCCCCAGTGTTGCGCCAGGCGGACCTCAGCGCCCTGTTCAGCGGCGGCAGCTTCGAGGCGATCGTGGAGGTGCCCAATGCGCTTAATGCCGGCAGTTCCCTGCAGCTGCTCAGCGACAACGGCGACACGGTTTGGTATGGCAATGGTGTGATCTCCAAGGATCTGGAAACCGGAGCTGGTTTTGGTAAATCACTGCAAAAATTCCGCAGCGATTGGCTCAGCCTCGGCCCCGCGGTGATCCCCACCGGCAGCATCGCCCTCAGCAGCTCCTACAGCCAGAATTTTGATGGCTTGATCAATGGCGGTAGCGGCAGCTGGAGCGATAATCAAATACCCGGCTGGTATGCCGCCCGCAGCGGCACAGGCACCACGATCGTGGCCGGTAGCGGCAGTGGCACCGGCGGTAATCTCTATAGTTTTGGTATAGATGGCTCCAGCGATCGGGCTCTGGGATCGGTGGGCTCGGGCAATGCCAGTGCCGGCAATTTCTACTGGGGAGCGCGCTTCTATAACGACACCGGCCGCAGCCTCGACACCCTCTATCTCAGCTATCGCGGCGAGCAGTGGCGCAACAGTGCTGCCACCACCAGCCAAGGCCTGGAGCTGCAATGGCGCATCGGTGGCACCGGCATCGGTGGCAGTGGCATCGCTAACAGTGGCTGGACAACTGCTCCCCAGCTGGGTTTCAGCGCCCCGGTGAGCGGCGGCAGCGCCGGCGCCCTGAACGGCAACCTGGCCGCCAACAGCCGTCAGCTATCCGGCAGCCTCACTGGCCTGGGCCTGGCGGCGGGTCAAGACCTGTGGCTGCGCTGGTCCGACCCGGACCACAGCGGCTCCGACCACGGTCTTGCCATCGACAACCTGGTGATCTCCAGCAGCCCCCTGCCGGCGGTGCGGATCATCCCCAGCGGGGCTGACACCAGCGTTAGTGAAACCGGCCCCAGCAGCGACAGCGTCGCCCTGGCCTTGAGCACCAATCCCGCCAGCCCGGTGAGCGTCACCCTGACGGCCGATAGCCAGGTGCAAATCAGCGCCGATGGTAGCAATTTCAGCTCCAGCCTCACCCTGGTGCTCAGCAACACCAATCCCCGCAGCGTCACCGTAAGGGCCATCGACGATGAGCTGTTGGAAACGGCGATCCACGCCGGCACGATCCGGGCCCAGGTGAGCAGCGCCGATCCCGCCTACGACGGAATGGTGGTGAGCGACCTGGGCGTGCAGGTAACCGATAACGAGCAGCTCGTTGTGGTTACCGCCATCCACAGCATCCAGGGCAGCGGCGCCACCAGCCCAATGCTGGGCCAGAGCAAAACGGTGGAGGGGGTGGTGGTGGCCAGCTTCCCAGGCAGCAATGGCCTCAATGGCTTCTACCTGCAGGAGGAGGACGCCGATGCCGATGGCGATCCCACCAGCTCCGAGGGAATTTTTGTATCTGACCCCAACGGCCTGTTTAGTGGCGTGGTGGGCAGCCGCTTGCGGCTTACCGGCACCGTGGCGGAATACAGCTCTTCGGCGTCAGCGATCACTGGCACAACGATCACTAGCAGCCTCACCCAGCTCACCGATATCACTGGTCTCAATTACCTCGGCACCGCAGCTCTGCCCAGCATCACCAGGGTGACCCTGCCGCTGGCTGATGCGGCCGTACTGGAGCGATATGAGGGTATGCGGCTACAGATAGCTGCCGCCAGTGGCGATCTAGTGGTAACCGACACCTTTGGCCTAGGTCGCTATGGCGAGGTGGGCCTTGCCGCTGGCGGTCGGCTCACCAACTACACACAAAATAATAACCCCAGTGTTAGCGGTTATGCCGCCTACCTAAACGATCTACTCGATAATTACATCACCCTCGATGACGGCAGCAGCCTCCAGAATCCAGCCACGGTGATCCACGGCCGCGGCGGCAATCCCCTCAGCGCCAGCAATACCCTGCGGGGGGGAGACAGCATCGCTTCCATTGCCGGTGTGCTCGATGAGCGCTTCGATGGCTATCGCATTCAGACCACTACTGGTGCCAATTTCAGCGCCACCAACCCCCGCAGCGACGCCCCTGCCAGCCTGGGCGGCAGCCTGCGGGTGGCCAGCTTCAATTTACTCAATTTCTTTAACGGCAACGGCAGTGGCGGCGGGTTCCCCACCTCTCGCGGTGCCGATTCCGCCTACGAATACACGCGCCAGTTCGACAAGACCCTGGAGGCGATCCTCAGTTTTGATGCCGATATCCTTGGCTACAACGAAATCGAGAATGATGGCTATGGTGCCAGCAGCGCCGTGGCGTCCATTGTTGCTGGCTTGAACAATGTGCTTGGCGCCAATCTGTATGGCTACGTAATTCCTCGGTCTGCCGATTTGAGTCTGAGCGGTGGCCTTGGTGGCGATGAAATCACCGTGGGATTTCTTTATCGCACCGACAGGGTGCGTCTGGCCTCCGGCAGCCAAGTGGCGGCCCTGCAAACCGGAAGCTTTACTCAAGGTGCCGCTCGCGTGCAGCGGCCAGCCCTGGCGGCCAGCTTCGAGCGCATCTCGGCCGGGACCGCCACAGGCGAACAATTCACCGCCGTGGTTACCCATTTGAAATCCAAGGGCTCCAGTGCTGGCGGCGCTGGCGACGCCGATGCCGGCGATGGCCAGGGCCTATCCAATGGCAGCCGCAGCCGCGCCGCCAGCGAATTGGCCGACTGGCTTGCCAGCTCCCCCACCGGCAGCAGCGACCCAGATGTGCTGATTCTTGGCGATCTGAATAGCTATCTTCAAGAGGATCCAATTCGCATCCTGGAGGGCAGGGGTTATCGCAGCTTGTTTGATGCCGATTCTTATTCCTATCAATTCAATGGGCAGTGGGGATCCCTGGATCACATGCTCGCCAGCGACAGCCTCTATAGCCAGGTGAGCGGCAGCGCCAAGTGGCATATAAACGCCGATGAACCAATCATTCTTGATTACAATACAGAATTTAAATCTACGGCCCAGCAAACAAGTTTTTACAACCCCGATCCATTTAGAACTTCAGATCACGATCCCCTGCTGGCTGGGTTCAGCCTTACTCCCACTAACCGCCCACCAACCGCTGTCGAACTCACCAACGCCATCGCCTCCCTGGCGGAGAACACCAACACCAGTAGCCGCATCAAAGTTGCCGATATCGCCATCAGCGATGACGCCCTCGGCAGCAACTCCATCTCCCTGCTAGGTACCGATGCCGCTGCCTTTGAGGTGATTGGCTCCGCCCTCTTCCTCAAGGCCGGCACCAGCCTCAACTACGAGACCAAAACCTCCTACGCCGTCACGGTTTCGGTGGGCGACACCACGCTTGCTGGCTCCAGTCCGGTCAGCACTGCCTACAGCCTTGCTGTCACCGATGTAAATGATGCCCCCGTCTTCTCGGCCCTCACCCCACCGGTTGAAACCACCGGCCGAAACAGCCAGACGGAAATCAGTTTCGCTGAACTCCTCGCCCAGGCCAATGCCACCGATGAGGACGGCACAGTGGTGGCCTTCCAGGTGGCTGCGGTGGCCAGCGGCAGCTTGCTGATCGGCAGCTCGGCAGGCACCGCCACAGCCTGGGCCGCCGGCAGCAACGACAGCGTGAATGCCGGCACCAACCTCTACTGGACCCCCGCCGCCGGCCAGGCCGGCAGCTTGGCCAACCCCTTGGCAACCGGTGCCTTCTCCATCTACGCCGTAGACAACAGCGGTGGTCTCTCCGCCTCCCCCGTCACCGCCACGGTGAATGTGGTTTGTTTCCTGGCCGGCACCCTGATCGCCACACCTAGCGGCGAGCGGCCGATCGAAACCCTCAAGCCTGGGGATCTGATCAACACCGCCGAGGGCCCCCAGCCGGTGCGCTTCCTGGCCCGCAGCACCCGCAGCATCGCCCAGCTGCAGGCCCTGGGCAAAATGCCGATTCGCATCAACCAAGGAGCCTTTGGCTCGCTCGGCCCCGCGCAAGACACATTCCTCTCCCCCAGCCATGCGATCCATTTCGCCGGCAGCCTGGTGGAGGCCGGTGCCCTGATCAATGGCACATCAATTCAGCAGCTAGATGACTGGCCGGAGGCTGCACTCACCTACTACAACATCGAGCTGGAGCGCCATGGCCTGATCACGGCTAATGGCCTGCT
>CANHSW010000154.1 GCA_947463165.1 Cyanobacteriota bacterium | reverse complement strand
CGCAGACAACGGCGGCGCTCGGCGGCGCTCTTCTCGGCCAGCAGCAGCGGTGCCAGGGCCAGGGGGGCATTGCCCTCGCCACTGAAGCCCTCGTTCAACTTGACCACGCAGCGGGCCAGCTGGGGCAGACTTTCCCAGAGTTCGGCCGTCACCTCACTGAGATCGTCGAGGTTGAACATCAGGGGCGAGCCGGCTGGATGGGGCACGCCGCAGCGCTGGAACAGCTCGCGGCTGCCGGCCTTGCTGCCCCAGTAACCCAGGGCCGGATCGGTACCCAGCAGGGGAATTTGGAGGCGTTCGGATAGCTGCTTCTCCAGGGGCCCCACCACGTAGCAATTGATGAAGCTGCGGCCTGGTCTGAGCAATTCGGCAATCCGGGCCAGCAGCGCCGGTCGCTCCAACAGTTTTTCGGTGAGCGGTCGGTCGGAGGCATCGTCGGCATCTACCAGATGCAGGCGGCGGCGGGCATGGGAGGCGGGAACCCCCGGCAGCAGTTCCAGCACCGCGTCCACCACCAGCTCCGCCAAGGGTTTGCTGGTGGCGTAGACGATGCGCACGCCGGGATTGCGCAGCCGCATCAGGGAGAACAGCTGGCGTTCTTCGTAGTGATGGGCGCCGGCCACCAGGGCGATTTGGCTGCGATCCACCGAAAGGGAGGGCACCATCAGCACGTCCAGCTCCAGCCTCTTGGCGGAGCAGTCGCTACTCCACTGGGGTTGTAGTGAGCTCTGCAGCTCGCGAAAACTGAGCGGCGCCATCAATGGGAGGGTGGGCAAGCGGAATTGCTGAGCGGCTGAATAACACGCTGAGCAGCTAATAAGCAAGCTGAGCAGCTAATTAGCACAAGGGAGAAATTTGCCCCGCCATGGAGATCGCTTTAAGCGCTAAATGCTTTGCGACTGGGGATGGGATAGGCGATGCGCCGGTGGCGCATGCGCTTCCACACCCGCACAAAGGCCCGAATCACCAGTTCCAACTCAGCGCGGCCCAGGCCACTGTGGTCGAGTTGGCCATCGAGGGCGCGGGCTTCCACAATGCGGCGCACCATGGCGGTGGCCTCCTTTTCGGTGGTGTTGGGGGAGAGGGAACGCAGGGCGGCTTCGCAGCCATCGGCCAACATCAAAATCGCCGTCTCCCTGGAGCGGGGAGTGGGGCCGCGGTAGCGAAAAGCCGACTCCGGCACGCTGGGGTCCCGCTCGCGGGCCTGGTGCAGGAAGTAGCCCATTTTGAGCGTGCCCTGGTGTTCGGGGATGAAATCGGCCAGGGGGCCGGGCAGCCGGTGGCGGCGGGCCAGCTTGATCCCCTCATCCACGTGGGCCTGGAGGATGGCGGCGCTGCCGTGGGGATCGTCCAGTTGGTCGTGGGGGTTGAGGCCCTCCTCCTGGTTTTCGATGAACCACTGGGGGGCGTGCAGTTTGCCCACGTCGTGATACATGGCCCCGGTGCGCACCAGGTCGAAATCTGCGCCAATGGTGCGGGCGCCCTCCTCCGCCAGGCCGGCGATCATCAAGGTGTGCTCAAACGTGCCCGGTGCCTCACAGGAAAGGCGCCGCAACAGGGGCCGTTCCAGATCTGCCAATTCCAACAGCCGGGCGCGGGTGAGCAGGCCAAAGAAACTCTCCACCAGCGGGGTGAGCAGTAGGCCCACCATCAGCAGCCCCCCCATCAGCAGCGCTTCGCTGAGCAGCTCGATCGGGGCGATGCGGGCCTCTGGCCTGGGCAGCAGGGGCAGTTGCGATAGCAGCAGCTGCACCAGGAAGGCGCCGATGGGCAGGATCACCGCCAGTTGCAAAAATTCGGCCCGGCTGCGCTGGCGACCGGCCACCACAGCGGCGATGGCGGCCACGGCGCAGCCCAGCAGCAGGCGCTCGGCCATCACGGCGGTGAGTTGCCCCCCCCAGAGCAGGGAGGCGCTGGCCAGCCAGGCCAGGCCGCAAACCGTGCCCAGGCCCTGGGCCAGCAGCAGGGTGGGGGGCACCAGCAATACCAAAGGGCTGGCCAGGGGTCCCAGCCCCAGGCGCACCGCCTGCACCGCCAGCAGGATGCCGAGGCTGAGCAGCGCCTGACGGGCCTCCAGGCAGGGTCGCCAGCGCCGTTGCAACAGCACCAGCACCGCCGCGGTGGCCATCGCATCAATGAAATGGCCCATCCAGGCCAGGGGCTGGGGCCGGCGGTTCACCAGCCCGAAATAATCGAGTACATCAAAGGCTTGGCGACTGATCTGTTCGCCTTGACGGGTAATCAGATCACCTTGGCGTACGGAAATTGTGGGTATGCCCTGTTGGGTGATCAGCGCCTCAATGCGGTGTTGGCTGAGGCTGGCATCTGTGCGCAGGTTGGTTTGGCCCTGGAGCGAATTGCCAATCAACCTGGCCGCCAGATTGCGCTGGGGGAGCGGCAGGTTATCCAGCTGCAGGGCGGCTGCCTCCAGCAGCTGACCATCGGCGAGCCCACCGCTGAGCCCCTGGCTGAGCATGCGCAACTGGGCCTGGCGGACCTGCCGCTGCCAGCGGCTGAGCTGTTCGGGGTTGAGCTGGCGGAGCCACTGGCGCTCAGGCGGCGTGAGCGGAATCGGCTCCAGCCGCTGCTGGGCCGAGCGCAGCTGGGCCTCCAGCTTGGCGAGGCTGTCATTGAGCTGTTGCTGCAGGGCCTTGGTGGCCTGCTGATCGATCACCTGCACGCTGGTGCGCGGCAGTTGTTGCTGGCGCCGTTCCAGGGCGCCGCTGTCCACGACGCGGGCGGTCTTGGGGGCGCGGGCGGTGAAGGGGGCCAGCATGCCGGGCTGCAGGCTGGGTTGCACCAGCCAGGGCCAACTGGCTAACAGCCCCACCAACAGGCAGGCCACCATCACCACCGCCCATTCGCCGCCACCCCAGGCGGTGGGCAGTTGGCGCGGTCGTTCAAGGCGCAGGGCCCAGCGCCAGAGGAGTCTCAACCGCCGCTTCAGCATGGTCAAACGCTAGCTGTGCCCGAGGCCCCTGGCCATGGGGCACAAGCGATGGGGCAAGTGAGGGGCGTCATCGAGTGGGCTGGAAATGGAATGCGGCGCTATTGCCTGGCGATGGGGCATTGAGATGGGGCGTGGCGGGTTGCAAGCTGGGGAAGCCCAGGTGTTCTTGTAGATGGCCACCCGACTGGATGGCCGCCAGCTGGCGGCGGAACTGGAACTGCGCTTGCAGGCGGTGATCGCCGAGCGATTGCAGCGGGCCGGCCGGCCGCCAGGCCTGGCGGTGTTGCGGGTGGGCGACGACCCCGCCAGCGGCGTCTACGTGGCCAACAAGGAGAAGGCCTGCGGGCGGATTGGCATCCGTAACCTCGGCGCTCACCTGGCTGCCGACACGCCGGCGGCGGCGGTGTTGGCCAGCATCGAAAAGCTGAATGCCGATCCGGCCGTTGATGGCATCCTGCTGCAATTGCCCCTGCCTGCGGGGTTGGATTCGGGCCCCTTGCTGGAGGCGATCGACCCGGAAAAGGATGCCGATGGCCTCCACACGCTCAATTTGGGGCGGCTGCTGAAGGGGGAGCCGGGGCCGCGCAGCTGCACGCCGGCTGGGGTGATGGCATTGCTGGCCCACCAGGGCGTGGCGCTGGCGGGCCGACGGGCGGTGGTGGTGGGCCGCAGCATTTTGGTGGGACAGCCGATGGCCTTGATGTTGCAGGCCGCCGATGCCACGGTGAGCGTGGCCCATTCGCGCACCGCCGATTTAGCTGAACTCACCCGCCAGGCCGATGTGCTGGTGGTGGCGGCGGGCCGGCCAGGGATGATCGGCGCCGAGCATGTGAAACCCGGGGCGGTGGTGGTGGATGTGGGCATCCATCGCATTGAGCCGGATCCAGCCGCTGGACCCAACGCAAAGGCCAAGTTGTGCGGCGATGTGCGCTATCAAGAGGTGGAACCATTGGCGTCGGCGATCACACCGGTGCCAGGCGGTGTGGGTCCGATGACCGTAACAATGCTGCTGGTGAATACGGTGTCCAGCTGGTGCCAACGCTGCGGCCTTGACCAGCCACTCAAGGATCTGCTGCCCTAGGGACAGCAGGTTTTTTTGTTGGCGGTGCATTGTTCAAGGCTTTGCGGAAGCTTGGCTCAGGCCGTGGGCGAACTATTGCCTCAGATGTGTTGTTACGCTAGGCATGATGTTTCTCTAGGCCAGCTGTTGCGGTGGATGAACTGCAATGGTGGGCGGGCCTCTCGTAAGGTGGTATGTAGTGCTAATATAATATATAGTGCTAAAATGATCTGCCGTGCTAATGGGGTTACCGCAGAGGCCTGACTACACGGTGGCTGTGCTAACGCAGTGGCCGGCCTACCTCAATGGCCGGGCCATCCCGGCAGGCAGGCTACAGAGGTGGCCGAATAGCCAATATTTGGCAAATACCTAACGGGCAACCCGAAAATTTCCATTCCCTCTCGCGACTCAGATCGAGATCGCTTGTGGCCACTAATCTAACTAGACAGCCCAGGCAAGCCAGAGGCAATTTCCTAGGCGACCTAACTGATCTCCTGATATTCAAGGCTCCTGGTGGTGGCAGAAGGATTTATTGGATTAATATATTTGCTGGACTTTTTGATCCGGATGCCAGTGATTATCATGGCGATCAGGGAGATGGCCATGGCCACCGGGCCAGAGCGCAGGAGGCTCCAGATCAGGGCGCCCGTGGCCAAGACAAAGCCTTCTATTCTATATTTTCTTGCCATCACTAGATGACTAGAATTATGACCAGATCGATTTAGCAATCCAAGCATTGACCCATGGATTGGTTCATGGATTGGTTCATGGATTGTTCCATCTATTGACCGATCAACGGTTCCATCGATTAATCCATCAATTGTTGCATCAATGGATCCACGGCCTGATCCACTTGCTGATTCACCGCTAAATTCACGGCTTGGCATCTGGGCTAATCGATGCAACGCCGCTATTCGCCTATTCTTCCTATGGGCGGCATTGATCGTATGGATGTGCAATAGATTTTGCAGATAAGGAGTTATGATGTTTGCAATGATACTGATGCTAAGGGCGAAGAGGATGTCCAGGTAGAATTTGCTCATACCGGTGGCTGGCCTGGTAAGTAAGTATCGGCTTCGTTAGGGTAGCGAGCTTTGCTGCTGTCGTCCCGCCGGCCGCCTCGAAAAAAGCAGCGCGCGGGGCAGCTTGCTTTCACAGCATGCCAGCCGTGCATGCGCAGCAGGAAATAAAGTAGCAATTGATTCCATTCATAATCCAGGAAATATTTCCACTTAAAACAGTAGACAACTCTATAAAGACCCAAATCTTACCAATCTCTCGGTGCCAAAGGCATGCGCATCTCAGAGACTTCGATGATTCGCCATGCAGGATGGGCAAATACAAGTATTTAGCTATATTTATTCCAAAAGCAACATGAAATGAGCTCGCCCAAGCGACAGTCGAGTACGCTAGAAATATTGCAAAAAGTTAAGACCTGTCTAGGTAATCTTCCATCGCCTTGTTGAAATCACTCATAAGTGCTAAAAAAGCAAGTAACTAATTTGCAGATGAACACTTCTGGCTACGTTGAAAGCCCAGGGCTTATTCGTCAACCTCCTGTATTGCGTGCGGCCTACTCCGATCGCACTGCCTGGATCCTGGCTGAGCTGAGCAGATTAGTGTACGAAAAACTGCCGAAAGAGATACAAATTGACGAGTTCGTTAAGGAGATTATCGAAGCCTCAAGCTAATCTAAGGGGCCAGAGTTAGTGAGGGAGTCAGACGAGGTGGCCAGGATCCCACTTGGCTAAAGCCTAAGTATTACACTGAGGCTCATACAATTAATCCCCTTCAAT
>CANHSW010000153.1 GCA_947463165.1 Cyanobacteriota bacterium | reverse complement strand
CAAGCCCGTCAGCGCTCCTTCTGGTTGGTGGCCGACGCCGAACTGGTGGTTTATGGCGCCACAGATCCCGCGGCGCGGTTGTTGATCGGCGGAGAAGAAGTACCCCTCTCCAATGACGGCACCTTCCGCGTGCAGGTGCCCTTCCGCGATGGCGAACAGTTATATCCAATTGAGGCAATAGCTGCCGATGGCATACAAAAACGTGCCATCACAATGGAATTCCGCCGCTCCACCCCCCAGGACCACAGCAATCCCGCTGACGAAGCGATCTCGGAATGGTTCTGATGGATACCCGACGCGCTCTGGTGGCCTTTACGCCGCTGCTGGGGGCTGTCAGCTTCCCCGTGGCAGTGCCCCTGGTGATGAAGCACCTGGGCATTCCGGCCGCCGTGCTCACCGCCATGGTGTTGGGCTGCCTCTGGTTTGTCGCCATGCTGCGCACCTCCGAGATGCCGAGCCACTAGGCAATTCCCGAGAAACCACTAGCTAAGCTCTAGAAAAACCGCTATTTGCGTATCATTCATATCGAAAAATCCAACACCTGAACGCCCTTGCGGCATCAAGACTGATTTAACCCTATATCGATTTTTCTAGCGCTTCTCCAACCCATTCCAACCAACCAGCCCAGGCGAAGCAAGCAATACATACCAGTTAAGACAGTTGAATTTGAATAAAGTTGTCTCGAAAATATCAAGATTAATCGACGCTGCACTGCCAAAAGCCTTACCGCGACTTCACCACCTCTCGCCCTGGGGGCCGGAATGGCATTTTTTTAAGCACCCATAAGCAAACCCAGCCAGCCAAGGAAGATAAACCAAAGTAAACCAAGAAAAACGAGCCATCCAAAGAGTATACAATAAAATTAGCTACCACGGCTGTATTGGCAATGAAAAGCTAGATTATTGTGATGCTTTACTTTGCTAAGCCTGATTTGTAGCGAAACTCCGCAGAGCCAACTTAGCGATGGTTAAGATTCTAGAGCGGCCCCGAATGAGCGCACTTGACCAAGGCGCCGCCAGACAACTTCTTCTATGCATTTTAAGCATTCATCTGCTGCAGGAAGGGCCCTGTGGCAACCCTGAAGCCAGCGACTGAACATTAATGCTCTGGATTTGGCATCACCGGCCAGCGCCAGCCGACAAAGCAGCTTTGCAACAGCAGCCTGCCCTGCAACACCAGCCTGCCGCCCTAAGAGCAGCTGCCGGGCTACGCATCTGTGCCGCTCTGCTGCTGTTTCCCCTGGGGGGCTGTCAAGCGACTGCCCAGCTGGTGGGCAAGCCGCCCACGCCAGGGCCGCTGCCCGCCGGCATTGAGCTGGTGTTCAACCACAACCCCCTGCAGAATTACCGCAGTCCCATCAGCGGCCAATGGCGAGCTGGCGACGACCTGGAGGCTTTCATCCTGCGGGGCATTAATTCCGCCCAGCGGGAAATCCTGGTGGCAGTGCAGGAATTATCACTACCCAAAGTAGCCGAGGCATTGGCCCGCCGCCAGAGCGAAGGTGTCACGGTGCGTGTAATTTTAGAGAACACCTACAGCAAGCCTTGGAGCCAAGAGCATGCCGCCGATCTGAGCCCCCATCAGCGACTACGCAACACCCAATTACAAAAACTGGGCTGGGGAGATGCGGTGGCAATAATGCAACAGGCCCGTGTACCGGTGATCGACGATACAGCAGATGGCAGCAAAGGCAGCGGCTTGATGCACCATAAATTCATGGTGATTGATCGGCGGGAAGTGATTACCGGTTCTGCCAACTTTACCCCCTCCTGCGTGCATGGCGACCCGGATGATCCCACTACCCTGGGCAACGTCAACCATCTTCTGCGCTTCCAGAGCCCGGCCCTGGCTGAGTTGTTCGCCGCCGAATTCAACCGCATGTGGGGCGATGGCCCCGGCGGTGCGGCCGACAGTCAGTTCGGCTTAGGCAAGCAAGAAGGACCACTACAGGTGGTGCAAATTGGCGAGACAACGATAGGGGTACTGTTTGCGCCCCATCCCCGCCGCGATGACAATAACGGGCTGGCAGTAATCGACAACTTGCTGTCCGAAACCCATAGGAGCCTGGATATGGCCCTGTTTGTACTGTCCGAACAGCGGCTGGCGGATACGATGGCATCGCTACAGCAACAGGGGGTAAAGATTCGATTACTGGCCGATCCAGGTTTTGCCAATCGCTCCTTCAGCGAAGTGCTAGACCTGCTCGGCACGGTCCTGCCGGATCGCCGCTGCATGCTGGAGGCCGGCAACAAGCCCTGGCAGCAACCACTAGCTGGGGTGGGCACACCACGGCTGCCCAGAGGCGATAAATTGCATCACAAATTAGCGATCATCGACGACGAACGAGTGATCAGCGGCTCCTTCAACTGGAGCCCCAGCGCCTCCTTCCAAAACGACGAGACCCTGCTGGTGATCGATTCACCGCTGCTCGCCCGCCACTTCAAAGCTGAAATCGACCAACTCTGGAAAACAGCCGAATTGGGCATCAGCCCCCGCCTGGCCAGAAAACAACTACGGCTGCAACAAAAATGTGGCCGCGGCCAGCAGCGAAGCTAGGGCCGAGATTAGTATACCAGCAAAGAAAGCAATGAATTTCAAAAAACCAAATATACCATGACTCTAGATGACAGGGAAACAGCAAGTACTGGCCAGGAAGCTGCGTATATTTTCCAGCCATAGTCGAGCCGAAACACTCATATCCTCCTTGACAAAACGCCTGGCAACCGCCTGGGGCCCAGTCCGAGGAAAAACTAGCACAGCAGAGAAGAATCACTTGCGCGGCACATCGGTAGCAGGGCCAACATTCATAAAGAAAAGTATTTAAACTAATAAAAACATAATTCACCACGAGAACATAAATAATGGAGCAAACTAATGCTGGAACAAATAAAAATGAGCACGCGGAAGATGACGAGAGAATAAGCGAAATTAAAGAGAAAAATGCATACACGGATCCAAGCGATGATACGGATCTAAACACAAATAAACAAGCCAATGAGAGGGAAAGTAGAGTATTAAGCACTAAAACTAGCAAAAATAGTTTATCCACAACAGGATGCGTTGAGGCTACGATAGGGGACACCTGCTATCAGGTTGAAGCCATTGATGAGATGCAAATACATATCCAAGCTGGTATTAATTCTTTCGCTCCCAAAAAAGGAGACTTTCTTCGCATCGGCATCCACTCCAAGCTACCCCAAGCACAAGGCAAGAACACGGATGTGCGGCTGGAACTACTGGCCTGCGTCGTCAATGCCAACAGCCGTGAAAGCCAAACTATGGTATGTCAAATTGAATCGCCGACACCTCTAGATAAAATACTTCTACGGGAGCTGGCAGCATTTGTAGACCACCCAGCTCCGGAAGAGCAGTCAGCACCACAGCCCAAAGGCCGACAATCCGTCCAAAGACAAGTAAATGAAATAACAAAAAAGCGTAAACTCACAAAAGGAATAACCCTATGTGGGGGCAGCATCATATTTTTAATCATCATTAAAGCCACATACAGCGCCTTGAGTACGATTCATATTGACAATGCCATTGTTGAAATTCCAGCCAGTCCAGTAGAAACAACAGTCGACAATGTCACCAGTAAAGATCGAGGCCAAATTGCAGAGATTTTTGTCCGTGAAGGCATGGCGGTAGCCCCTGGTCAAGCCCTATTCAGCACGCGTCACGATCCTAGTATTGATTTAGATCTGTTAGATCGCGCCGCCGCTAGAGACTTGGCGAACCTCAATGCCGAGTTGCGGGATAACAGTAGCGAGATTTCTTCGTTAGATCAACGCATTGCTATTGGGAGGCTGGATGCGGTATCGGCGAAGCCCGCGGAAATTCAAGCTCAGGCACTTTACCAACAAGTGATAATAGCCAAAAGCCGACTAGATAGGAGGCGGGAGCTATGGCGCGAAGGAGCCATTAGCCAGGACATATACGAAGAAGGCATCGGCAAGTTAAGTGACATGGAGTCCAAGTATATTGATGCGGTGAAATCCGTCCAACAAGCCCGAGCTCAATTAGGGCGTATACCTGTACTGGAAAATATTAGGCGGCAAGAATTACAGCAGCAGCAGGAACTACTGCTCACCAGGAAAAAGCTCCAACAAGTTCAAGAATCGCAGTCAATAATTAGCCGCCAACATCCAGTACCAACCAGCGAACTATCCGGATTCAATGCAAACCAGATGGGAGTGTATCGATCATCAGCGCGAGGCGTAGTGCTGCGCATCCTTAAATCTGGTGGCGAGAGCGTGCAGGAGAAAGAAACTGTGTTAGTGATTCAAAGAGATCAGATTCCGCCTACAATTATAGCAGAAGTTGCCCAGGGAAAAGCCACACTAGTAAAAGAAGGCAACACGGGAAACGCAGAGATCCCATTCAGCAGACAACGCTATCCCGTTCGACTACTAAATAAGGCATTTGAGCCCAATGGTGCCGCCAGACTTAGACTGCAGTTCTTAAATCTACAAGCCAATGATATCCGCCAAGTTGTCACCCTTGCTGGCATGCCAGTACGTGTCTCACTACAAAACCAACACAATATCCTGGAACAGCTCTGGCAGTGGCTTGGCCCAAGGAGCACCTGAAAATGCTGTTTACTTTCCTGCTCTGGGCAGCCCAAGTGCCCCCCCCTACAGCAGTGCCTCACCTATGGTGGGCTCAACGACTGGTTGCAGATATCAAGCCGGAAAATAATCGATATGGATCACGTCCAACTCAATTGGAATGGCGTGGCGCGAATGGTGCCACCACTACAATTAATCGCACAGTATGCTCCTCGTTCATCACTGAGCTACTGAAAAAAGCCTATAATTATGGCCCGGAAGCGATGAAGCGTTGGCTCGATACGCCCACACCAAATGCGGCCCGCTATCATCAAGCCATTGCCTCTGCCAATCAATTCAGTCTCATTACTCAGATACATAAAATCAAACCAGGAGATATTATCGCAATTCGATACTCACGACTTGACAACAGCGGAGTGCAAGGATCGTCCAGCAGTGGTCACACAATGCTGGTGGCCAGCCCACCAATACCTCAGACCTACAGGGCTACGCAAAGAGACATGACCTTCGGGTCCACAAGCAAACAGTACAGAGTTTCGGTAATTGATTCTTCTCGGTCTGGCCATGGCATGTTGGATACTCGCCTACTGCCAACTGGAGGCTGGGGTCAGGGGGGGGTAGGTCTAGGCACAATTATCCTGGAAGCCAACCCAACGGGAAAAATTCTCGGCTATCGCTGGAGCGATAGACTCGGATCGCCCTTGCGGCGGCAATCAGATCAGTCGCTGGTGGTTGGGCGCTTCTGCGGACTAAACTGTGAATCACGCCCACGAAGCAACGATGCTACGAGTGATTAACAAAGCCACCACCACTACCAAGAGCAGCAAAATCATCCATGGCAAAACCCGTCTAGCACCATACAATATGCAATCGTTAGCATAAGACATCATCGCAATAATCACAAAAAGGTGATTCCCCTGAAATGGCAATGATGTCAAACCAAAATGAATGAAAGCAATTTCCACTCCCCAGACATAAGCCATGCTATACAATAATGCCAAAACATATCGCTTTAATCCAATTATTAAGCTGCATCGTGACAACTGTACGATCAAAATATAAACCAAAATACATCCTATCCCAAACATTAGTGCGCTCAGAGGCTGAAGTAGTAGGGCGGCAGCTATCGGAGCCACCATATAGCCACCAGCACGAAAATTTGTGCGCTGATAAATTAAAAATCCAACAACTAAACTGATTAAGAATAGCAGCACACGCCCGTGAAAACGAACCAAGCTATGACT